>DLND01000129.1:0-3228 GCA_002476905.1 Flavobacteriales bacterium UBA7519 | reverse complement strand
CTGGTGGTGCATTCAATCCCAAAGGGCTTTTCACTGTAGCTTCCACCGGAACTAATATAATAGAGTTGGAATCTGCTGGCTCAGGAGCAACTTACAATTTTGATGGAGGTCTTACGGTTTCAGGCGGTACATTTGCTGTGAATTATGATAATAGTGGTGCTGCAAACGAAGTGTCATTAAATATTAGCGGAGATTTGAAAATATCCGGAACAGGTATTTTAGATATGCATAATGGTAACAGTAACGCAACAACAAGTGGTTATGGTTCTACTATTTATCTAACAGGTAATTTAGAAATATCTTCATCCGCAACTTACCCGCTAACGGCAACAGGAAACAAAAATGCGGGCTATATGTTTTTTGTGGGTAGTACACCTCAAACTTATAAAACAACTGTAACAGCTCCTTCCAGATATGTAGATTTTGAAGTATATGGTCCAAGTAATCTGACACTTCTATCTGATATGCCGGTCTTTTCATCTGCTTCTAATATCTATGATAAATTTTTCGTATCTGGTACACTTAATTTAGGCACTTTTGCCATTAAACAATCATCGGGTACGCAGGCGAGATTTACAACTGTTTCTGGATCAGCTGTCTCTACGAGTAATACAGGTGGTTTGGTTTCTGCTATAGCAGTTGCTGGAACCAAAACATTTGCTGCAGGAACAAGCTATATATTTAATGCTTCTACTACTACACCTTTTCCTACCGGAACTTTTGGGAATCCTGCAAGCCTTACTTTTAATAATGCTGATGTAACTTCTAACAGGACAGCAACTTTAACTGTCACCGGAGCGGTCAACATTAACGGGACTTCAAAATTCGCCCTGAATTCTTCCGGTTCCAATAATCTTGCTCTTGGTGGTGTTTTGACGGTTGATACAAATGCCTCTTTCGACAGCAACGGAGAAAATCAGATAACCAATGGTGGCGGATCAGTGTTGGTAAACGGAACTTTTATAACTAAAGATGCCCAAGGTTTTTCCGGTACCAATGCCACAATACCAACAATTACAAATATTACGCTCAATACAGGATCTACCATTCAATATGCTTTAGATGGTGCGCAAGCTATTAGCTCAAGAATTGATTATAAAAATCTTCTTTTTACAGGGAATGGTACCAAATCATCAAATAATAGCATTACTCCGATTGCAGGTACGGTGACTGTTAATGGTGTAAATACAATTCTGGATGTTTCTAACAATACATTTGGAGATAGTGGTACAAGCCTTACAATGACTGCTGGTGCATTCCGTTTGGGTGGTTCTGGAGTGAAGCCTGATATCAGCGGATCATACAGCTTATCTGCTGGAACTACGATAGAGTTTACAGGAACATCTGCAACTCAAGTCCGTCTTGCACCACAGTATGCCAATGTTGTGATATCTGGAACCAACGTAGTTGCAGGAACTACGACTAATGGCGGGTTAACCTTCCGTACTGGTGGTACTTTTACAGTAAAGAATGGAGCAAGATTTAAAGTTAATAATGATAATGGTTTCAGCGGAGGTTCTACTACAGCCATTAAAAACACTAATTTTCCTGTGATTACTTTGGAGACTGGATCTACTATTGATTATACAGGTTCGGATCAAATCGTGACAAATGTTTTGCCTTACCAGAATCTTACAATATCTACAGCTGGAACCAAGACATCCGCTTCAGGAAATCTTGTGGTCAATAATCTTACAACAGTCAGTGCAGGAACCTTGAAATTTCTCAAGACTGCCGATAACGCTACGCCTAATGTGCTGTATGCGCACAAAGGGATTAATAATGTCGGCGGATCTGTAATTTTTGAAAATAATGCACAGCTGATGCAGGATGATGATGCTAATAATACACAGGCGACCATACAAAGCCAGAGAGATGTGGTGGATATGAATAATGTTTCTACACAAATGGATTATGTATACTGGAGTTCACCTGTTGATGGTCAAAATATAAAAGCTTTTTCACCGAACACACCTGCCAATGGATATTTGCAATACAATGAGTCGAATGATAAGTTTAGTGTAACTTCTGATGCAAATTTTCAAAATGGTAAAGGCTATGCCATACGCGCAGAAACCGGAAGCAATGGTTACAATAAAAGCTATGTCTTTACGGGAATTCCACATAATAGTTCTCTGGATTCGCCAAGTCTGAAATGGAAAGATGCCAGCCACGGCTACAATCTGATTGGTAATCCTTATGCATCAAACATCAGTTTTGATGCTTTGTTTACCAATAACAGTTCAAAAATATATTCTACAGCCTGGTTCTGGACTAATAATAGTTATACAGCTGCACAACTTGGTTCTGGTTATAACGGAAATAATTATGCTGTTTACAATGGCAGTGGCGGTTCGCCAGCTACTTACTCACCGACTAGTCCTTATACTGGATCTGCAATACCGAACGGCATTATAAAAGTGGGGCAGGCATTTATTGTGCAGGCAAAATCCGCAGGTATGAATCTGCCAATTACTTTTACGAATACAATGCGAACTACGTCCGGAGGTAACTTCTTCCAGAAAAATCTCGTAAAAAACAGATTCTGGCTTACTATGACTTCTCCAAATACTCTTGTTAATACAATATTGGTTGGCTATATAACTGGAGCTACCAATGATTATGAAACTGATTTTGACGGGGAGTTATTTGAAGTAGGTTCGGACTCATTTTACTCTCTTTTGGGAGCGAAAAAACTAGCCATACAAGGGAAAGCGGATATTTTTTCAGCGGATGATGTTGTAGGCTTAGGAAATGTTTACTCTGCCAATGGAAGTTATTCGATTAAACTCCAAGATGCTGAAGGCTTGTTTGATGGCAGTCAGAAAATATACCTCAGAGATAAGCTACTCAATAAATATGTTGATATGACATCCGGCCAGGCTTACCAGTTTACGGCTGTTAAAGGAACCGATAATACAAGGTTTGAAATAGTCTATAAAGATCAATCTGTTCTGGGTGCGTCTGATGCTGTGAAAAGTGATTTTATTGTTTATAAAGACGGAAATGAGCAGGTCATTAAATCAGATAAAAAATTAGGAAAAATTGATTTGTTTGATGCTTCCGGAAAGTTGATAAGATCATACGTTGCCACATCTAATGAGTTTCGCATAGATACCAGCACACTAATGAATGCGCTTTATATAATTAAAGTCAATAATTCTGGTGAAATAAGAACTAAAAAATTTATCAAATAAAATAATTAACACCTGTTGTGCATTTAGGAAT
>DLND01000138.1 GCA_002476905.1 Flavobacteriales bacterium UBA7519 | reverse complement strand
ATCAGTGCAGGATAATCCCAGGCCTTTACTTTTATAATTTCGCAACCTTGGTTTTCACCTTCATTTCTTTTAAAACCAGAAAGCATTTCAGAAATATCAGCTTTTGCCCTTTGATTTTGTGTCGGAACAGAGATTCCATAACCATCATCCCAAATCGAAACAATCATTGGAACTTGTAATGCACAAGCGGCATTCAGGGTTTCCCAGAAATGACCCTCGGCAGTAGACGCATCTCCAATTGTTCCAAAAGCCACTTCATTTCCGTCTTTTGAGAATTTCTCAGAACCATCAAATTTTATTGACTTATAAACTTTAGAAGCTTGAGCTAAACCTAATAATCTAGGCATTTGCCCAGCAGTTGGCGATATATCTGATGAAATATTTTTTTGTTCCATCAGGTTTTTCCAGCTTCCATCTGCATTTAAACTTCTCGTTGCATAATGTCCGTTCATCTGTCTTCCTGCAGACGCTGGATCTCTATCTACACTTGTGTCAGCATAGAGTTGCGCAAAAATACTTTCTATAGAAACAGCATCTACTGCCAGCGCAAAAGTCTGATCTCTGTAATAACCAGAGCGGAAATCACCATTTCTGAACACCTTAGCCATTGCAAGCTGTGGCAATTCTTTACCATCACCAAAAATCCCAAACTTGGCTTTTCCTGTAAGCACTTCACGTCTTCCAAGATAAGACATTTCACGGGAAATACGTCCTAAACGATAATCATTGATGACGCTATTTTTGAAGTCCTGAAAAGAAATCTGCTGGGTTTCTATATAAGTTGATTGCATACCTTAGAGTTTTGACAAATATAAAATTTTTCCGCTAATTTTTACGAAAATGACATTTTTAAGATGTAAGAATATTTTAATGAATTATAAAATCGTTATAAATCACTAGCGTTTATTAGGAAAAGTGCGCAAATTGACTACTCTTGAATTATGGAAAATTAGCACCTCAAATTCTTAATGCTTCTACCAATCTTTTGGGGATTTGCTTATCGATATTGACTACCTTGGAATTTGCAAAGTTCCAAAATCATTCTTATCTGAATGAACTTGCGGCGTGTGCAATTTTATATTTGGTTTCAAGCTGCATTTTGCCTTTTCTTGCCATAAAAACCGTAAAAGAAAAATTTTCTGGAAAGCTGGAAAACATTGCAGATGTGCTGTTTTTTCGGCGCATTGCTTTGTATTACCTCAGCTATCTGCATCGTAAGTATCGATGAAGTTTAACCAATTTTTACAGTTTCCAGCGCTTTTGGAAGAAACGAATTTGGAAAAATCTGTCGGGCTTCTGTAGTCATAACACTCAGATCGCTGTAACGATTGGAAAAATGACCCAATATAAGTTTACCAACTTGTGCTTTTTTTGCTATTGTAGCGGCTTCCAAAGCGGTGGAATGCCCTGTATAATCTGCCATTTCTTTCAGATTATGAAGAAAAGTAGATTCGTGATATAGGACATCTACCTTTTCTATGATTGGGATTATGTCTTCCTTATATTTGGTATCGCTACAAAAAGCATAAGAAACAGAATCCCTAGGATCTGTTGTCAATAATTGATTTTCTATAATAGATCCATCTTCTAAAACAAAATCTTTCCCGAGTCTCAGATTCTGAAAATCGCAGATTTCTATTTCTTTATATTTAGAAATTTCTTTCATATTAAGATGACGCTCTTTTGGTTTTTCTTTAAATAGATAACCATTGCAATAAATCCTGTGACTGAGCGGTATAGTATAAACTTCTACTCTTTTATCTTCATAGATTTTTACAGATTCTTTACCTTCCAGCTCGTGGTAAATCACTTCAAATCCTTTGTACGTCTCTGTGATTTCAAAAATGGTTTCTAGCATTTTTTTGATGCCCTTCGGACCATAGATATTTAGTGGTGTTTTTCTTCCTAATAATCTGAAGGATGCTACCAATCCTGGCAATCCAAAACAATGATCGCCGTGCAGGTGTGATATAAAAATATGATTAATTTTTGAGAATCTTACCTTGGCTTTTCGCATCTGGACTTGTGTTCCTTCGCCGCAATCTATTAAAAAATGACGCTCTTCCATTTCCAGAAACTGAGAAGTGGGCGATGAATTGATGGTCGGAATAGCGGAATTAAAACCTAAAATTGTAAGATATGTACTCAATTTTATTATTTATATTGGAAATTAGAGGGTAAATATACGAAAACATGACAAAATTTACATTACACCCCCTTTTGAATTAAGAAAATCTAAGAATTTTTTTAAAGCTTCACTTCTGTGGCTTATCTTATTTTTTTCTGCAGTTTTCATTTCAGCAAAAGTCTGATTATAATCATCTGGAACAAAAATAGGATCATAACCAAAACCATCCGCTCCAAAAACCTCATTGGTAAGATTGCCATATACACGACCTTCGAAGAAATGTTCTCCATCTGCATCTTTGTAACACAACACTGTTATGAAGTAGGCTCTCCGGTTAGGCTCATCCTTCATTTCTTCCAATACTTTTTCTATATTCTTTTTAAAATTATGATTTCCTGCATAGCGCGCAGAAAAAATACCCGGCCTTCCGCCCAGCGCTTCTACAACCAATCCGCTGTCATCACCAACACTCGCTTTTCCTGTTTTTTCAAAGCAATATTTTGCTTTTATTAGTGCATTTTCCTGAAATGTGCTGCCATCTTCTATGATTTCGTCATTCAGATTATAATCTGAAAGACTTGTTACAATATATTCTGCTCCGAGAATCTGCTGAATCTCTTCTTTTTTATGAAGGTTATGCGTAGCTACCAGAATTTCCATAAATATAATTGATTATTTATAATAATAATTGATTATTTATTAATTTTTAATAATATCGTAAAGTGACTTTGTAGGACAAAATCCGCAGCCCGGCTTGAACGGAAATCCTTTTTTGTTTTTCTCAAAAAGCAAAAAAGATTGGGAGTGGAAGACGGAAATGCTGCCATAAAATTACTCTTTATAAATGATATTTTTCTTAATGGCGAAAAAATAAAATGGAATGATGAAAATCACGAAGCCCATTATTAATTATATTTCATTGCTAATTCCAAATAAATGAGAGAATGTTTCCGAATCTGAATACATCATCAGCATTGCAGAAATCAGGTTGTTAAATGCATGCAACAAGATAGACATCAGCAATGATTTGGTTTTGTAGTACACCAAACCTAATACCAAACCCAATAAAAATGCGCCTGCAAATTGCCACGGATTGAAATGGACGACTCCAAAAATGAAAGCAGATAATGCAATAGCGGGAAGTGGTTTTGTA
>DLND01000107.1:474-9808 GCA_002476905.1 Flavobacteriales bacterium UBA7519 | reverse complement strand
AACCGCTCTTCCGATCTAATTTCGTCCAACATTTTATCCACCGCTTCTATCAAATAAGGTTCCGGTTGAATTTCCAGGTTGAAGTTCTGAGCCAAACCTAATTCATAAGAAAAACTCTTGACCAATCGGGAATTGAACTTGTCAATCGTTCCAATGTTAAGCGTAGAGTAGTGGTGCAGGATATAATCAAGAACTTTCTGGGAACGCAATTGTAATTCATCCAAAGAGATTCTGTAACCTTGTTCTGCAAGTGCTTCTTGAATATTCTTAAGATCTTGATTTTCGGGATAATTATCTTTTACAAACTCGCCAAGATAGAAAAGAATTCTTTCCTTCATTTCATTAGCCGCCTTATTAGTAAATGTCAATGCAATTACTGTCCTGATGGCGTCTGGCTGATTCGGATATCTGAGACAGATCATCAGCAAACGTTGCACAAGTGTATAGGTCTTGCCGGAGCCGGCAGAAGCGTTGATGACGGAGTAGGTGTTTTGCATAAAACAAATATAACCAATATCGTGAAGATTGTAAGATGCTTTTTTGGTTAATTAGATTGTTTTGAAAAAATATAATGGGTGATTTCTAGAATGTTATGTTTATAAAAAAAAATAATTGATTGTGATTTTAGTTTGTGCTACGATACGGAGTATGTACGGGGTATGTACGGGGTATGTACGGAAATGATACTTATGAAATAGAATGTGTACTAAAATAATTGTAGGTTAAATTTCTACATCATACTCTAATCGAAAAGATTTTCTGTGATGAATATTTGGACCGTATTTTTTTAGAGCTTTCTGATGGGTTTTGGTACAATAACCGAAATTGGTATTCCAACCATATTCTGGAAACTCATTGTGAAGTTTTATCATTAAGTTATCACGATAGTTTTTCGCAAGAATTGATGCTGCTGCAATTGAAAGATATTTGCTGTCACCTTTTATAATACAGTGATGTGGGATATAATTATAAGGATGAAAACGGTTCCCATCTACCAATATCAGTTCTGGTCTTGTTTTTAGTTGGTCCAACGCAAGATGCATAGCATGCAGGCTAGCGTTCAATATATTATGTTCATCTATAAATTCGGGAGACAATTCTGCAATGGCAAAATCCACTGCATTTTCCTGGATATAGAGATCTAGGTTTTGTCTGATTTTAAAATTTAACGTTTTAGAATCGTTAACTAAATTTTGCTTAAAATTCTTATCGACAATTACTGCGGCTGCAACCACCGGGCCAGCGAGGCATCCTCTGCCGACCTCGTCACAACCTGCTTCAATAAAGGATTCAGAAAAATTTTGTATTAATAGCATAATAATAAAAGCTTTGCAAATTTATCTATTAATCGTGGTTTTAATTATTTAATTAACAAATTTTAACCATTTCTATTGTATATGTTAAGAATGTTTTGCACATTTGCTGAAGTGAAAAATTTGATATGATATGAAAAAAATAACAACAAGCGTGTTGGCAATAGCTCTTTCATCGTCTTTTGCAGTTGTATCTGCCCAGACAAAGAAAGATAGTGCTAAAACACAAGATATCGAAGGCGTGGTTGTAACAGCTTTAGGTATCAAAAGGGAGAAAAAAGCACTTGGTTATTCTACTCAGAGTATTAGTGCTGAAGATCTTACGAAGTCACCTACTTCCAATTTTACTTCCAATTTATCAGGTAAGGTCGCAGGTCTAAACATTAAACAGAGTGGAAATGTCGGTGGATCAATTGATATCACATTAAGAGGATATCGGTCAATGACAGGTAATAATCAACCTCTGTTTGTTATTGATGGAACTCCAATGCTTAATAATTCTCCAACAACCAATACATCTGCGTTGAGAGTTGATACAGGGAACACAATATCCGATATCAATCCTGACGATATTGCGGAAATGAATGTTTTGAAAGGTGCAGCTGCAACTGCATTATATGGTGCAAGAGCTGCTAATGGTGCAATCATTATTACAACCAAAAAAGGCAAAGCAAATTCTAAATTTTCTATAGATGTTAACTCCTCAATCTCTGTATCATCAATTAACAAAGAAACTTTTGCAAAGTATCAAACTACTTATGGGCAGGGTGAAGGTTATTTGTATGGACCAAATAGCAATCAGCAATTTGGCGTTTACAATGGAGAACCTCTTGCTCCGATGTCGATAGATGCTTCCTATGGTGCTGCCTTCAATCCTAATTTAATGGTTTGGCAATATACATCATTTGTTCCGGGTACTGCTAATTTTGGTAAAGCATCACCTTGGGTAGCAGCAAGTCACGATCCATCTTTTATATTCCAAACAGGAACAATGTATAATAATTCATTTTCCATAGCAAAGGGTAATGATGTGTCAAGTTTAAGATTATCTTATCAAAATGTTAATGGAAATGATATTCTGCCAAATACTAATCTTAATAAAAATGCATTAACTGGTACGGCCTCATATAAACTCGCGGATAATTTGACTGCGAATATCTACACAACTTTTGTTACTCAAAATACGACTGGGAAAAACCCGACTGGTTATCATGGTATAACGGGAAATTTTCGTCAGTGGTGGGCGGTGAATGTTGATATGAAAGATCAAAGAGATATGTATATGAATTACAAGAAAAATTACTCTTGGAATATCTTATCTCCAACCAATACTGCTCCACAATATTGGGATAACCCATATTTCAAACTTTATGAGAACTATATCACAGATTCCCGTCAGAGATTTGCAGGTAATGCTAGCTTAAGCTGGGATGTGACTAAAAAAATCAATGTATTAGCAAGAGCTTCTCACGATGGCTATACTTATATGGTGGATGAAAGAAAGGCTGTTGGTTCTCTACCAGATGCGATGGCAATAGGTCCAGCTTCTGGAAGCCAGTCTTCTGGTTATGCTGTTAGAAATGATAGAAGAAGTGAAGATAATTTTGATTTAATTGGAACTTACAAAGATAATTTCTTCAATAACAATGTTGACTTTTTTGGCGTTTTAGGATCTACAGTAAATATTCAAAAATTTTATTCTAATGCCCAAGGGACTCAAGGAGGGCTCTTTATTCCAGGTATTTACAGTGTTACAAATACAACGGCGGCACCTCAAGCTCCTTTAATTACTGATACAAGAAAGAAACTTTTTGGCACTTTTGCACAAGCTAATTTTGGTATTTTAAAGACGTATTATATTGATGGTACAGTAAGAAGAGATGTTTCTTCTGCTCTTCCAACAGATAATAATGCATATTGGTATTACTCAACTTCCCTAAGTGCGGTTATTTCTAATTGGAGCTTTTTAAAGGATTCTGTATTGTCATTTGGTAAGTTAAGAGCTTCGTACGCTGTTGTTGGAAATGACACTGGACCAGATCAGTTGATTAATCAATATACTGTGGCTACGGCTTTTGGAACTCCTGTGTATGCATATAATACGACAGCAAAAAATCCAAATTTAAAATCAGAGCAAACAAAATCCTATGAAGCTGGAGCAGAATTGAAATTCTTCAATAATAGAATTGGATTAGATTTTGGTTGGTTTAGAAACGATACTTTTGACCAGATTTTAGCTTTGCCAGTTACATATACTACGGGGGTTGCCTCTAAAGTTCAAAATGTTGGTAATATGAGATCGGAAGGCTTTGAAATTGCATTAAACTTAGTTCCAATAAAGTCGCAGGATTTCACTTGGGAACTGAATGCAAACTGGTCTAACCCAAAATCTAAAGTGACTGAATTAGCTTCTGGAGTTGAAAATATTACTTTAGGTTCATTTCAGGGAGGTGTTACAATTAACGCTTCATTAAACAACGACTATGGAACCATTAAGGGAACGGATTTTGTCTATGATGGAAATGGTAACAAGGTGGTGGATGCTAAAACTGGAAAATATGTTAAAACAAATACTAACTCTGTTTTAGGTAATATGCAGGCAGATTGGTTTGGTAGTTTAACAAACAAATTCAGTTATAAAAATGTTGAACTTTCTTTTCAAATTGATTGGAAACAAGGGGGTGATATCTTTTCTTTGGATCAATATTATGGACAGGCAACAGGTCTATATCCAGAGACTGTCTTTCTTAATGATTTAGGAAATCCGGTGCGTAATACTTTAGCCAATGGTGGTGGATTGATTCTTCCTGGTGTTGTTAATACAGGAACTGCAACTGCACCTGTATATACGGCTAACAATATCAGAATTAATGCGGCCAGCAAAGGAGCAATGGGGTATGATGCTTATCCAGCCAAGCAATTTGTATATGATGCAACATACATAAAATTAAGAGAAGTGGCTTTAACTTATGTTTTGCCTAAAAAACTCTTTGCTTCTACATTTGTCAGAGGTATAGCTTTAAGCTTAGTTGGGAATAATCTTTGGATTATAAAAAAGAATCTACCTTATGCAGATCCTGAGTCCGGATTAAGCGCAGGGAATGTTCAAGGCTATCAGACCAGTCCACTTCCTACTACAAGAACAATATCCTTTAACGCAAAACTTAACTTCTAATTTGATCAAAAATGAAAAAAATATTAGCATCTCTGACTGCAGTTTTTTTACTGCAGGCTTGTAATGGAGATTATACGGAATTAAATAAAGACCCGAACAGTTATTACACTACAGTTCCATCTACGTTATTGACTTATGCTGAAAAGCAATTGGTAGATTATTTAACTACACCTAGTGTAAATACTAATAATTTAAGGTTAACTATGCAATATTGGAATGAAACTTCTTATTCCGATGAAAGTAACTATAATTTTGTTACTAGAAATGTTGCAAATAATGTATTTTTATATTTATATGTGAGGTCAAATAAGAATATTATTCAGGCAAAGCAATTAGTAAATGATTATAGTCCTACAGCTGCGGAAGTTCCAACTTGGGAAACAGTGAAAAAGAATCAACTTGCTATCCTTGATATGTTGCAAATATATACTTATCAAACAGCTGTTGATACTTTTGGAGACGTTCCATTCTCACAGGCAGGGGACGTAGATAAATATCCATTACCAAAGTATGATAATGCTAAGGATATCTATTCTCAACTCATTACAAACCTTAAAGCTGATTTAGCATCTATAGATACATCTGGGAAAAGTTTTTCTACCGGTGAAAAATTTTATAATGGTGATATGACAAAATGGAAAAAATTTGGAAATTCACTACTTTTAAAGTTAGGTATTGCGCTAGCAGACTCAGATCCTGATTTAGCTAAAGCGACTTGTCAGGCTGCCATTTCTGGTGGAGTTTTTGCTTCAAGTGCAGATGATTGTAATTTAGCATATTTATCGGCATCACCTAATTTTAATCAAATGTACGCCAATTTGGTTGCGAATGGTAGAAATGACTTTGTCGCTGGTAAACCAATTGTAGATCTAATGAACTCTACAAACGATCCAAGAAGAAGTACTTATTTCCGATTAAAAAATGGAAGTTATATTGGGGGTACTATTGGAGTTATGACTTCATTTGACAATTTTTCTGCGCCTGGTGACTTTGCTTATACAGCAACAACTCCTGGTATTTTGATGAATTATACTGAGGTTGCATTTTATCTAGCAGAAGCTTCAGCAAGATGGGCAATCGGAGGAAATGCCGCTACATTATATAATAACGCTGTAACTGCATCCTTTTTACAATGGGGTAAGACATCCGCAGAAGCATCGACTTATCTTTTGGCTAACCCGTATGATTCCACTAATTGGCAAAAATCAATAGGTACTCAAGCATGGGTAGCGATGTATAATCAGCCAATGCAGTCTTGGAATTTCTGGAGAAGATTAGATTATCCTATTTTGACTCCAGCCGTTCAAGCTGTGCCTGAGTCAAATGGTAAGGTTCCAGTAAGACTACAGTATCCTGTGTCAGAACAAACTACAAATCCGACTAACTATGCTGCTGGCTCAGCAGCAATAGGAGGTGACTATTTATACACTAAGATATTTTGGGATAAAAAATAGTTATTTGAAATAATTTTAAATAGCTTTGGAGGAAACTTCAGAGCTTTTTGCTTTTTTAGGTATTCTATTAAAAGGTATAAAATTCTTGAAAATTAGTAATTTAAGATTATTTATCTAAATTTTTAACAATTTATATTGTATTATGTTAATAAAGTTTTGCATTTTTGTGTATTGAAAAATTTGATTTGATATGAAAAAATTAACAACAAGCGTGTTGGCTGTAGTTCTTTCGTCATCTTTTGCAGTAGTTTCTGCACAAAAGAAGCAGCAATTGCGTTGAAAACCAGAGTTTATCTTAGTAAAGGAGACTATGCAAGCGTTATTACAGAAGCAAACAAATTGGATGGAAAGTATACGCTAACTGCTGATCCTAATACTCCATTTGCTAATAACTATGGCAATAGCGAAAGTATTTTTTCTTTGGAAAATTCAGCTACGAACAATCCATCTGTAAATGGGGCATTAGCTTCTCAGTACTTAGGAAGAAGTTTAATCGCTATCAGTCCGATTATATGGAATAATGCGAGCTGGTTGGCTACTGATAAAAGACGAGGTACAAACCTTGTTACAGTAAAATCAGGTGTTTATTATACGAATAAATATAAAGATACTTCTACACTGTCTGATGCATCTCCTCTACTTAGATATTCAGAAGTTCTTTTAAATAGAGCAGAAGCAAAAGCAAGACTAGATAATGCAACATATCTTGTAGATCTAAATGCTGTTAGAAATAGATCTCTTAATAATCCAAGTACAGAACAGTATAGTTTGTTTGCAACCAAAGCACAAGCTGTAAATGCAATTCTCACTGAAAGAAGAATAGAATTTTTAGCAGAAGGTTTACGATGGAATACAATACACCGTCTTCAGCAAGACGACGTAGCCCCAATGTCTGGAATTCCTGCAAAGTATAAAAATGGTGCAGCTCCAGTTGCAGCAGATTACAAGATAGGTACACCTTACGTTATAAAGGCGGGTGATGTAACAGCGATTCCTTACACAGATTATAGATATGTCTGGCCAATTCCAACCTTGGAAACCAGTGCAAATCCGACACTTGCTGCTCAGCAAAACCCCGGATATTAATATTAAACTAAAAAAAATACTTCATTAATTTGAAGTATTTTTTTTTGTATTATTTTTAAAACAAGATAGTATTATTGTTTTGGAAAATCTTAAAATTATAGTTTATGCAGTAAATTAAAACTGAAAATTGATGTTTTTTTAAATATAATATTTTGTTAACAATGTGAAAGTTTAACATCTATTAACAATTTATGTTGTATATATTAATAAACTTTTGCATTTTTGTGTATTGAAAAATTTGATTTGATATGAAAAAATTAACAACAAGCGTGTTGGCTGTAGTTCTTTCGTCATCTTTTGCAGTAGTTTCTGCACAAAAGGTACAAGATACTGTTAAGACAACACAAATTGATGAGGTTGTAATAACTGGAGCATTAGGTATTAAAAAAACAGCCGATGCTATTACGAATGCTCAGCAAATAGTAGGTACTAAAGAGCTTAATCAAGCGGCGGCACCAAGTGCTGTGCAAGCACTAACGGGTAAGGTTTCTGGTTTGCAGATTACCAATACCAACAGTGCTGTTGACGGTTCCTTTAAAATTGTTTTGAGAGGTTCAAAATCTATTACCGGAAACAATCAAGCTTTAATAGTTATTGATAATGTTATTTCTGATTCAAACGTTTTAGCTGCCCTATCTCCTGAGATTATTGAAAATGTTAATGTTGTAAAAGGTCTTCAAGGAGCAGCATTATACGGTTCTCAAGGTGTTAATGGTGTAATCATTGTTACTACAAAAAGAGGTAGTAAATCCGAGAAAGTTCAATTTAATCTAACATCAGCTGTTGAGGTTACTCAAGGTTTTAAGTTTCCTAAAGTTCAAACAAGATACGGAAAAGGTGTTCAGGATGATTCTTATAGCAGTACTGATTATGATGGTACAAATTATGTGCCTTGGGAAAATACTTCTTGGGGTCCATCATATGATTATCCAGGCTTCGGTGGAACTAATGTAATTAGTGGATTGCCACAACCAGGAGGTGGATTTGTGTACGAAAAATATGCTCCAGTTTCTGATCATTTTTCGAAATTTTTCACTAATGGTGTGAATTTCCAAAATGGAATCAGTATGAACGTTGGTGGTCCAGATGCGTACGCCTATATGTCTTTTAATAGATTGGATAACGGATTTGTTGTTCAAGATGACATGTTGAGACAAAATAATTTCTTGTTTAAAGGAGGTAAGAAATTAGGACAATTAAGAGTTGATGGCCAATTTAATTATATTGGAAGAATTGTTAATAAAACCGATTCTGGTTTGTACGATGATATTCTTCAAATGCCAACAACCAATGACATAAGAAAATATAAAAATTCTGGAATTGGTGGTTATTTAACAGCTTACGCAACAAATCCATATTGGACGATTCAGCATGCTAGATACAACACTAATAGAGATTATCTTAATGGAATTTTAGCATTACAATATGAATTTAATAAGAATATCAATATTTCATATACAGGGAACTTAAGTCTAACAAAAACACAACAAGATAATTGGAATGATGGTTCAACTGGAACAATAGCATATTCTAATACAGGTGTACCGTTTTTGGATTCTCACACACTTAATTCATTTGGTTCTCCCGATGTAACAGCTTATTATTATAATAGAGTTTATAATGATAGAAAGTATTATGGTGATTTGATGTTGAATTTTGATTATGATTTAACTGATGATTTGAATTTTAAATTAAATCTTGGAAATAATATACAAGATAGCTATGTTACAGCTAGAACAGTAGGAGGAACTGGTTTGTACATCCCAGGATGGTATAATTATAATAACGTGTCTAATCCTGCTCAATATGGAAGTACAGCTGCACAAGCAGATGGGGGAAATATGGACAATTATACTACTAGATATAGAGTTATAGCAGGTTTCGCGAATATGGATTTGGCGTATAAGAATTTCTTATACTTAAATGGAACTTTCAGATATGAGAAAAATTCAGTTTATACTTCTATTTCAAGAGATCCAACCACTAACGAGAGATTAGTTGATAATAAACCATATTCATTCTATTCTGTTGGACTTTCATTCATCCCTACAAAAGCTTTTGATTTTGGAGGAAATGTTTTAAACTATATGAAAATTGCGCCAAGTTTCACGAAAGTTGGTAATTCATCTGGTATAAATCCTTACAATGTTAATGCTACAGGAATTATCCCAACTGGATATCCATATGGCGCATTGCCTTCATATATTATGTCGACTTCTATTACTAATCCAGAAATCAAGCCTGAATTTGTTAACACATTTGATTTAAATGTTGCTCTTGGATTCTTGAACGACAGGATTACATTT
>DLND01000107.1:0-335 GCA_002476905.1 Flavobacteriales bacterium UBA7519 | reverse complement strand
ATTGATTAGTAGCATCACACCATCTAATACATCTGGTCTGTCTTCATACAGAGATAATATTGGTAAGTCAAGAATGAAAGGTTTTGAAGTTGATTTAGGTGTTACGCCAATAAAGACTCAGAATATAACTTGGAATTTGCGTGCAGGATATGCAATGTCTAGAACTAAACTTTTAGAACTAAACAGTGGAGCAGAAAGAGTTCCTATTTTGACTTATACAACACCGTCTGTTGGTTTAGCAGCTGTTGTGGGAGAGAATTTTTATTCAATCGTTGGAACAACTTATCAAAGAGATCCTAATGGTAACATAATTGTTAATGCGAATGGGGTACCAT
>DLND01000095.1 GCA_002476905.1 Flavobacteriales bacterium UBA7519 | reverse complement strand
CTCTTCCGATCTTTCTAATTTTGGAGCTGCTTTTTTTTCTTCAAATTTAGGTTTTGATTCCTGCTGTTGTGTGACATTAGTCTGAATCTGAAGTTCATTAAACAAACTTTGTTCGCTGAGTCCAAATTTATTCGAAACTTCTTTCAAATAAACCTCACGCTTCAGAGCATTTTGAACAAAAGCAACCGATTTTACAATATCACGGATAGATTCGGCCTTTCTGATGGGATCATTGCCTGCATCTTTCAGAAGAATTTCAGCTTTGAAATCGATGAAATCCTTGGCTTCCTTATCAATGAAATTCTCCACATATTCCTGTGGATGTTTTCTCGCAAAAGAATCGGGATCATCGCCATCTGGAAATAGAAGAACACGGATATTCATTCCCTCAGAAAGCAACATATCGATGCTTCGGAAACTCGCCTTGATTCCTGCTTTATCACCATCGAAAAGGATGGTTACATTTTCCGTTAATCTTTTGATGAGTTTGATTTGTTCCGTTGTCAAAGAGGTTCCGGAACTCGCCACAACATTTTCAATTCCAGATTGATGAAGCGAAACCACATCCATATAACCCTCTACCAAAAGGCAAAGATTCTTTCTCGAAATCGCTTGTTTCCCTTGATTTAGACCGTAAAGAACGTTGGATTTATGGTAAATTTCGGTTTCTGGAGAGTTAAGATATTTGGCCGTTTTGACATTATTTTTGAGAATCCTTGCACCAAAACCCAAAACTCTTCCCGAAAAACTATGAATAGGAAACACCACTCTGTCACGGAATCTATCAATTCCAGAAGGTGTATTTTCTGGAAAAATGGATAATCCTGATTTCTCAAGAATATCTTTGGAATAAGCTTTTTCTAAAGCAAACTCGGTAAAAGCATTTTTCTTTTCAGGAGAATAGCCGAGTTGGAATTTCTTGATAATATCATCCCGAAGTTCTCTTTCTTTAAAATAAGAATAAGCAATCATTTTGCCTTCTTCCGATTCCCAAAGCTGATTTTGGAAAAAATCATTCGCAACCTCGTGGATTTTATAAAGTAAATCACGCTCGGTTTGTGATTGTTTCTCTTCTTCCGAATATTCTCGGATATTTTCTTCAATCTCAATACCATACTTTTTCGCGGCGTGGCGAAGTGCTTCGGGATAAGTAAAACTTTCGATTTCCATCAGGAAAGAAATGGCAGTCCCGCCTTTTCCTGTGGAGAAATCTTTCCAAATCTGCTTGCTCGGAGAAACTACAAAACTTGGCGATTTTTCCTCATGAAAAGGACTCAAACCTTTGAAGTTGGAGCCAGCTCTTTTCAGTTGAACATATTCACCAATGATTTCTTCTACACGGATGGTAGAAAATATTTTATCAATCGTCTCTTTCGTAATCACGATGTAAAGGTAATAATTAGTTTTAATTTTTATTCTGAAATAAAATCTGCAGAAACCTTATTTTTGTAAAAAATTTAAGATGCAATTTAGGATTCATCAGCTCGAAGAATGGAAAGATATTGTCAATCAAATCATTCCGACTCTTCAACATAACATTCTTCTTCTCAAAGGAAATCTAGGAGCTGGAAAAACAACTTTTTCTCAATTTTTGCTTAAAGAATTAGGAAGCTCAGACGAAATCTCTTCTCCAACCTACTCTATTGTGAATGAATATGATACACCGAAAGGAAAAATTTTTCATTTTGATTTGTACCGATTAAAATCTGTGGAAGAAGCTTACGATTTCGGAATTGAGGAGTATCTTGACAATGGTTTTCTCTCAATTATAGAATGGCCAGAAATCTATATGGATGAACTAGAAGGTTACGATTTTCACGAAATGACCATCACTAATACAGAATCCGGAAGAGAAATCGAGTTTAATTAATCATAACAGTAAATTGTTTTATCTTTGCTTTAGATTTTGAACAATGATTCGTTTTATATGAGCAGTACATCCACCATATTTACGCCTTTTACAGAAGAAGATTTGATTCCAAAGGAAGAAAAACTAGAAGTTGTAAAAAAAGGAAAAACCTTCAGCATTGGGATTCCAAAAGAAACTTGTCTGAACGAAAAAAGAACGTGCATCATTCCGGATGCGGTTCAGATTTTGGTAAATAATGGACACAAGGTCATCATAGAAAGTGGCGCAGGAGAAGGTTCGCATTTCGCTGACATCTTGTATTCCGAAGCTGGTGCAGAGATTACAAACGACCCAAAAGTCGCGTTTTCGCAGGACTTGGTTCTGAAAATAAACCCACCGACCGAAGAAGAAATCGATTATCTAAGACCGATGACTTATTTGATTTCGGCTTTACAAATCAATCTTCGTGACAAAGAATATTTCCTGAAATTAGCTTGTAAAAAAGTCAATGCTATTGCTTTCGAATTCATAATGGATGAGTACAAACAATTGTCATTGGTAAGATTAATTGGCGAAATCGCTGGAAGTGTTTCCATACTTTACGCCTCTGAACTTTTGGCAATGTCCAACGGATTGATGCTTGGCGGAATCACTGGTGTTCGTCCGACGGAAGTTGTGATTTTAGGCGCTGGAATTGTGGGAGAATTTGCAACCAAAGCTGCGATTGGACTTGGTGCAAGTGTCAAGGTATTTGATAATTCATTATCAAAACTTCGAAGACTTCATACTTTGGTGGACAGCCGCGTTCCAACATCTGTCATCGACCCAAAAGAACTGACAAAATCGCTTAGAAGAGCCGATGTTGTTATAGGAGCTTTACCAAGATTAAACCTTCCCCCAATCGTTACCGAAGATATGGTGATGAAAATGAAAAAAGGAAGTGTCATCATCGATATCACCATCGATAACGGAAAAGTGATTGAAACTTCGGAATTGACGACAACAGAAAAACCATTTATTGTAAAACACGATGTTATCCATTGCGGTTTACCGAATTTGACTTCACGAATGCCGAGAACCACAACGAAAGCTGTAAGCAATTTCTTCCTAAGTTATCTGTTAGGTTACGACGAAGAAGGCGGTTTCGAGAATATGCTGATTCATAAAAACGAAATCAAACAATCTCTTTACATGTACAAGGGAAGACATACAAAACAGCTGATTTGCAACAAGTTCGACCTTCCTTATCACGATATCAATCTTTTGATTTTCTAAATTTAATTAATGCTAAAAAAATTAAAATTCTACGCTATCGGTCTGATTCCAGGCTTATTAATCGTATTTTTCATACTTAATCAAAAAGGGACAAGTTGTTCTTATTTCCCTAATGACAGAGTAATTGCGGAAACTTTGACCAAAGATTTCACTTATTCTCCTACTTTCAAAACGGAAATGGAACTTAACAAAATCTCAGA
>DLND01000111.1:18501-27675 GCA_002476905.1 Flavobacteriales bacterium UBA7519 | reverse complement strand
CATTGAGTAATTCTGTTCTCTGTGTAATTGTTTAACCATCTTCATTTGCTCAAGAGCTTTCTCATTAAAAACATTATAGCCTGATTCATTTTTCTCTAAAGGAATATACGTCCTTAATTCTTTCATCCAATTTCTTATAACATTTGGCGATTCATCTAAACACAATGCAACTTCTTTAACAGTCATCGCTATATAACCTGGTTTTTCTTTACCTAGGTTTTCACTTTTATCCATCTTTTTACCCACCTTTAAAACCTAGATAAAAACCTAAGTTTTTTAAATATCAAGGGTTATTTTCAAAAAAATCAACCTTGATACCTAGGTATAAAACCTAGGTTTTTACTAATTCATTTTACTAAGGTTTATATCCTTCTGTCATATAAAAATAACGGAGTCCTTCACATCTCTAAGTCATATTTCATTTTCTTCTTAACAAATCATTATTTAATCCATATAGCGAAGACCATGGCCGCGCCACAATTTTTTTCTAATAACCTTGCAATAAACCACAATTAAAATCATATTTTTGTTTTTTTAACATAATAAAACTCTATCAAAAGGCAAGTCATTTTATAAAATTGGAAATTCTGAATCAAAAAAAAGAGAAGAGCATAAGGGGTTTTTGGGCCCAACTAGGGGTTGGGGCTAGGCAGAGCCTAGCTTAAACGTGGGTACACGAAAATTTCCAGGATGTGCACTCACGGTCGACTCAAAATTTTCCAATTACACGTATTTTTCGTTAAAAGTAGAGTCGAGGTGTACACAAGGTACTCTTCATAGCATCAAATGTGTACCTGCTGTAGACAATACATTTTAAATAAATTGCAATCAAACATTACTTCAAAATACTAAAAGAGATCAGTCTAAATTGAGTAATTAATTTGTAAGGGGATTGTGTATAAAAAATTAGCTATATAAAAAGTCACAAGAGCACTAAACTCTTGTGGCTTCACTTTTACTATTCATGTTAAAAATCTAAATCTTTTTCATTACCATCATAATCTACTAGTAATGATCCTTCGTCTAAGGTATCCATTAACCATTCCACCAAACCACTCCATGATCTAGAAACGCTGTTAGTCTCCCTATCCCACTGTATTACTGTTGCATCGTATCCATTGCTTGATTCTAAGTCTATACAAATAGTGTCACCATAGTTTAAATCTGCAATGATTAAATACATGTCTGGCATTCCTGTCGGTCTTCGTTCTTTTTTAAACGAATCATTTAGATAGGAGCCACCACGCTGTTTTGGGCCCCAAGCAGCTATATAAATTTCTGATAGGACCGTTCCAGGTATAAATAATTCTCCACCATTATACACTTGAAGAAAATCTTTATATATATCAGGAATTTGGATGTTAAGTTCATTTTGAAGGATTGTTATATCTTCTAAACTAATTCCATCATTTAAGGTATGAATACCATCTACATATTTATTAACTTCCTCAAAAAATGGTTGTAAATGATTATTTTTTGAATAATATTTTCTTAGCATAAAACCATCTCCCTCTATTCATGTTTCCACGGTGAGCGTCAAAATGTTCATTTACATCCATATTCCTTCCCTTTAAAAATTGAATCTTAGCTGGCGAGCCAGCTAAGTCAGGATATTCGGTAGCAGATTTCATATGCTGTCCCTCGTAGCCTTTCACTCTTCCAATTTTTTTAACCAATTCTTTCTCTTGTCTCCATGCGTGGCGAACAACTTTCTGATGAAGAGCTGAAAACTGTTTATTTGTTAGTCATTTTCCGTTTACATATAAAACTATAATTTAGAGACAGACAACAATAAAACATAGGATGTTATTCAAACGCTCCAAAATCCTTTTTAAAGAATATAAATCTAAAACAATACTATTTGTCGTAAAAACAAAAATACCCGCTTAAAAAGCAACATAAACGGTTTTAAATGAAGGTTTTCGTTTGCTTTTGGGGTTGAGGCTGGTTCGTCGTGTGGGGGCGAAACCCCACATATAACGTATTCTATTAATTTGGTAAGTGAAATTTTAAATCGAATCACTAGCGGTTCGGCTCGTATAATAGCAAATTCAAGCCGATGATCCCTAATAGTTGCTTTTGGATGTATCGGCTTGGTGCCGCCAAAACTCGAGCCGAAAAAAGTTTTGCAAGGATGTAATAAAGCGAAAAGGGTGGAGATTTTCTGTAGCAAAGCGGAGGAAAATACGACCCGTTCCTTGCGGAACTTTTAGCCTTAATAATATATAGAGTGAGAAGGACAAGCATTTAAAAGTTTTAAAAAACCAGTAATACCAAGGGTTTCAAGATTTTTCGTACGTATCAGATTTGATACACTTTCGTATCAGATTTGATACGTACGAAAAATAAAGAATCAAAAAAAAAAGAACTAGTCAATAGTTCTTTTTAAAATAATCTATTAGGTAAATTCTTAAGTGTTTTATTATTCATAGCTTTTCTAAACATAGTTACTAAGGCTCCTTGAACATCATCACGATTTCCAGCATAAATAATATTGGGATTAACATAAATTGCATAAGCTTTTACATTATTACCTTCAACACCAGATTCAGCTTTAGCTAATATACCTTTTTTAACAAGGCTATTAATAACCCTACTAACTTTTGTTCTACTTGTCCCTAATACTTCTCCTATTTGAGTAATATTTAATGGAGACGCATATTTTTTAGTAATATCATCTACAATCGCATTTGAATGAAGTCCTATGTAAGCCTGTATATCCAGCAAAAAGATTTTTTCCTCTCCAGTCATATAATCTTTTTGTCTTAAATACTCCCAATTCAACTGTAATAACTGAACAAATTTAGCTTTATTTTTTACTTTCTTTTCAGGAACTAATTTCATTCCTCTTGAGCCAGCTTTTGCTTGAAGTTTATTTGCTAATTGCATCTCTTCTTCTGACAAGATCTTCGAATCCTCGATATCTCTCAATCTTGCATTTTTTTCAGCTTGTTTTAAATTGATAGTATTTGTCATAACTTTTCTCCTCATTCCTAGTATTTACAACTAGTACGGAGACTCTTTTTATGCTATTATGTAATTAGAATTTTATAAGAATAAAAAAGCCTCTTATGTATAGTTGTAGCGTCGCAACTCAATTATATCATGATTGGCTTTTTTTGTTATAACTAATAGAAAAAGAGTCCTAAATAATAGGGACTCTTTTTTACTTTCATTTTCATTATAAAAAATGAAAGATGGCTTAACATCAACCATCTTTCATGGCCCAGTACCAGCGTTCTTATAAACCAAGAGCAAAATAACAACTAAGTGTAGAATTCTAAAAGAGGAAGAGAGAGGGCAAGCTACGGGAGTGGGCGCCCACTCCCCAAAAACTACGTTTTTGACTTAGCAGGAGATTCCTACAACCTTTACCGCTTTTTCGGTCTCAAAATTTCATTTTCTCATCCTAAAACGGTTGTCGCTTCGCTCGATTTTCTATCTTTATAAAAGTAAACTTTTGAATATTTGTTTACATAAAATAAAAAGAAGATCAAACTAGAAAAACAATCTAGTTCGGTCTTCTTTTTATTTTAAATTCATTAATAATTGCTTTTTTCACATCACTATAAAATACCATTATCAGCATTCCCAGTATAGTTAAAAATAAGGAAATTCCTTCAATACCAATAAATATCCCTATAAATATAAGAGCAATACCTATAAAAAAGCTAAAATCATTTTCATCATCATCGTCCTCACATTCATCTTTATCTTTTTTATCTAACTCCCCTCTAACATCCTCTGATCCCTTTATTAACTCATCAATTGTTACTTCATACAATTCACTAAGTAAAATCAAATTATCAATATCAGGATAACTTTTATTGCTCTCCCATTTATAAACAGCTTGTCTAGTCACCCCAACCTTGCGAGCTACATCTTCTTGTGAAAAGTTTTTTGATTCACGAAACTTTTTCAATTGCGAACCTAAATTCATATTATTCACCTCTAAGAAATTATTACATATAAAACCATAATCAATAAAGAAACCATTAGTCTAATAGATGTAAACTAATGGTTCACATATTTAAATTCTTGCTAAATCACTTAAATCTATATTCAACTAAAACAATATTATCAGAAACTAAAAAAGAATCCTAAAAACATAGGATTCCTTAATGCAAAAATGTGATATTTCATTAACCCGTCAATATGTAATATTACATATAAATATATATTGATATAAATGTAAGTGCTTACTACAATAAAAGCATAAAGATTAATCACATCTTAGTACCAACAAAAGAGGAGGAAATAATATGGCAATCGCAATGGCAGTTTTAAAATTTGTAGGTGGAGTAATTCCATTTGTACAAGAGCTTTTAAAAGCATTTATGTAAGTTGTTTATTCCGCAATTATTTATAAAAATTATCATACAAATGATCTGTATATCAAAGAGGAATTGATGTGCAGATCATTTGTGTGAACAAAGTCCCTTTAGCATCATTAAGGGACTTTTTTTGTTATTACTGAAAGTAAACTTTTGAATAGAAGTTTACTTTCAATAAATATATAGTATTTCTTTTAATTTATATAAAAATTTTTATCTTTTATATAATTAAACTTTACTTTTTTACAAAATAGGTTTAATATAAGTCTTAAGAAAGGAAGGTGTTACCTATGAAGGAAAAACATGGCGACTCTATAACAAATAAAGTCTATGAATATAGGGTATTAAAAAGAATGTCACAAAAAGATTTAGCTGATGCTGTTGGGATCCATTCGTTGTTAATACCTTTCACGCTGATAAGTTTCATTACAATATTCATTGGTTTCAGTCCCACATCATTGGTAAGGTTGGTTCCGATTCCGAAAGAGATTCCTATTTTACCCCTGCAGTAACTCGTGATTTCTTCTACTTTTTCGAGATTCAGTCCATCGGAAAAAATAATGTATTTGAATAGCGGATTGATGCCTTGCTTCGTATAGTGAGCGATTGTTTTGTCTGCAAATTCCAGCGGATCGCCGCTGTCGTGACGTACCCCATCAAACAACTTTGCAAACTTTTTATCAAACTGCTGGAAGAAAACATCTGTGGTGTAAGTATCGGACAAAGCCACGCCTAGATCGCCGCGGTAAACATTGACCCAATTTTCTAGTGCGATAGAATTCGCCATTTTAAAACCAAATTCCGCAGCGTGAAACATAAACCATTCGTGAGCGTGTGTTCCGATAGGTTTTACGTTATACATCATAGCCAGGTGTACGTTGGAAGTTCCGGTAAAAGTCGATTTTTTATCCTGAATCAAAGCATCCATCACCAATCTGTGGACTTTGTAAGAATGTCTTCTTCTGGTTCCAAATTCGGCAAATGGCACGCCAAGCTCTGTGAGATAGATGGCTTTTTCTACAGTCTTATTAATGACTTCTTCGTTGGTTTGTCGCTCCATATGATTCATTTCATAGTGAAGTTCACTAATGAGAGCAAGAAGAGGAACTTCCCAAAGAATTGTTCTGTACCAGAGGCCTTCTACTGATACGTTCAGGTCATTTCCGATTTGTTCTATTTTTACTTCCGATGGGTCATAATGAAAACCTTCCAGAAAATCCAGATAGGGTAGCGCTAGATATGGACAGGTGACTTTCAGATATTTTTTTTCGTCTTTGGTCAATTTTAATTCTGCCATTGCATTGACAGCCTTTCGGAGTTCATCAGCAAAACCTTGCGGGAATTCATGTTTCCCACGGTTGATGAATTCATATTTTACAATCTCGTTTGTGAATAATTTCACAACTGCATTTTGCATTGTAATTTTATAGAAATCATTATCTAGAATAGATTTGAGCCTTATCTCGTGCATAAAAATATCGTTTACACAAATCTAATGAATTTTGTTGAGGAGATTTCGAATTGCTGAGGAATTTATCAAAAAGACAATTTCTTCTTTGAGTTGCTTTATATTTCTAAGGCACAAGGTTTTTAACTTCGTTAAATTGAGCAATCTTTGAGCCTTATAAGCACGTAGATAGAAATCATACCTTGCGATTTTGTGTTTTGCTTTGGGGATTCCAAAAGTATTTTTCAATTACAATCCTTACTTTTGTCAAAATTTTTTGAAATGATAAAATCGCTGATGTATTTCGCAGTTGGAACCCTGATTAGTTTTTTTCTTAGACGTCTCACGGGCGACCCTGCGGATTTCTGGGCGGAGCTCTACGTAGCTTCCGCTTTCGGAATCGGTTGGGGATTGGCTTATTTTGTCGACCATCCAGAATGGCCGCTTCATAAGAAAATGGGAATTTCCTTAATTGGAATTGTTTTCTTGGTTGCTGTTGGATTAATCTTTTTTGATTTCGAAACTGCAGTTCCTTCTATTATAAAGTTTTCTACAGTTTTCGTCGCTTATTATATGATTGCAAGTTTCCGAGAAAGTAAATCTTTGAGATATTAATTGGCTTCTGGCAGAGGGCTTTCAGTGATTTGTTTTTTAGTCAATATTTAATTTAAAAAAGTCTGGTTTTTTAAGAAACTTGGCTTTTTGTTTTAATGGATCATCAGAAAACTGATGATGCCCAAGCCTACAACCAAAAATAAAAAGGCAAAGAAATTAATCATAAACAGAATGCTTCCAATGATAAAACTGATTACTCCGTGCGTGTGATAAACCTTATGGTGCGCTATGAAGAAATATATAATACTATAGAAGAACAAGACATTCATCACTATGTAAATAATAATACTGATTAACGAATGTGTTACATCTGCCAATTTATCCAAAAAAGAAAATGCTAAGATTGTCAGTAAGAGAAAACTGAAATAATGGAGCGTAAAAATACCGTGATCAAAATACCACCACTTTTTTTTATCGTGGAAAATCCATAGGAAAAATGCAAAGATCGGAAGGTAAATAAACAATGCTTTCGGCAGATTATGAAACGATACTTCGCCCAGTTTTTTTAAGATTTCACCTTTTGCAACACCTTGTTCTTTTAGTTCGAAAAATTTATGAGCAATCGGAACATTTATAAAATCATAGAAAGATGGGTTTTTAGCTTTTGCAGAATCGAATGACTTCCGGCTCGTATAACCGTTGTATTTAAAATTGTCATCCAATTTTTTACTCATATCGAAATCATTCTGAAGGCTATTTAATTTGATAGAATCTTTCAGCAAAGCATTAACTTTAGAAATGGGTACAGAGTCTTTCCCATTTATGTTTTCCCTTTTTCTGATGCTGTCCAATTGTTTGGAAGTTTCGGTTAATCTGTGTAGCGCTATTTTCTTTTCTTTGCCATCCACGATTTTTCCTTCGAAATTAAAACTGAAAGGAGGAAAAACTGCGAATAAAAAGAACGTAATAAAACTGGTAAAGATATACAGCTTAACAGGAGGGACAAATTTTTGTCTTTTACCTTCAAGGTAAGTATTTGTTAATTTTCCTGGTTTGAACACTAGATTCTTCAACGTTCCCCAGAACTGTCCATCATAGTGGGTAAAATCTTCAATAAAATGAGTGAAAAGATAGTGGAACTGCTGTCTTGTCTTGATATTCTGTTGTCCGCAGTTGGGGCAGTATTTTTCTTCAACGATATGTCCGCAATTAAGGCAGTCTTTCTCTTCTCGTAGTTTTCCGTGGCTCATTTTCAGAATTTTTCTCAAAAATATAAAAAACCTTAATTATAAATAACGCTTATTTTGACAAATTTCAGAAAGTTTTCATTCAATTAATGATTAGCTAACGTATTAATTTTTAGAAAATTAAAATATTTTTCTGGGGAAAATTTTTCATCCGAGAAAAAATTCCTACCTTTGCACACCCTTTGAGGGAAAATTATGTTTAATCGTAAACGATAAATTGTGAATACATTAAGTTACAAAACAGTATCGGCAAACAAAGCTACAGCAAATAAAGAATGGGTTGTTGTAGACGCTGCTGAGCAACCGTTGGGAAGACTAGCTTCTACCGTTGCAAAGATTTTGAGAGGTAAGCACAAAACGAATTACACACCGCACGTAGATTGTGGAGATAACGTAATCGTTTTGAACGCTGGGAAAGTAACACTTTCCGGAAACAAGTGGGCAGACAAAACTTACATTTGGCACACTGGATATCCAGGTGGTCAGAAGTCTATGACTGCTGAAGAGCTTAAGAAAAAAGATGCACTAAAAGTGTTGGAAAAGTCTGTAAAAGGTATGTTGCCAAAAAACAGATTGGGTTCCGCTCTTTTCAAGAACCTTTATTTATATGAAGGAACTGAGCATAAGCACGAAGCTCAACAGCCAAAAGTAATCAATGTTAACGAATTCAAATAATTGAGTATGTCTATAGTACACAAAATCGGAAGGAGAAAAACTTCTGTTGCAAGAGTTTACGTGAAGCCAGGAACTGGTAATATCACGATAAACGGGAAAGATGCTAAAACTTACTTCTGTACGGATGTTTTAGTTTATAAAGTAAATCAGCCATTTTTGTTGACAGAAACTGTAGGTCAGTATGATGTTACAGTAAATGTTTTTGGTGGAGGTATCACTGGTCAGGCTGAAGCTGTAAGACTTGGTGTTTCCAGAGCACTTTGTGAGATCAACGAAGAGTTCAGATTACTTCTTAAGCCACACGGATTGCTTACAAGAGATTCAAGAATGGTGGAAAGAAAGAAACCAGGACAGAAAAAAGCGAGAAAGAGATTCCAGTTCTCAAAACGTTAATTTCAAGATTCAAGGTTTCGGACGGGAGATACAAAACTTATGTTTTATTCTTGGTTCAAGATTCTTGGTTCTATTTTATCAACAAAAATATTGCCCGTTACGTTTAGCATCCAAACTTTACTCCCATCTAAAGTAAAGTTGATTGCGGAAAAGCGGAAAGTAAACTAACAAAAAACAAGAAAACATGGCAAAAGCAAATGTAAAAGACCTTTTAGAGGCTGGCGTACACTTCGGTCACATGACTCGTAAGTGGAATCCAAATATGGCTCCATACATTTTCATGGAGAAAAACGGTATTCACATCATAGATTTACATAAAACAGCTGTTAAATTGGACGAAGCATGTAGCGCTTTGGAAAAATTAACTTCTGCAGGTAAAAAAGTTCTTTTCGTAGCAACTAAAAAGCAAGCGAAAGAAGTAGTTGCAAAACACGCTTCGGAACTTAATATGCCTTACATCACCGAAAGATGGCCTGGTGGAATGCTAACTAACTTCGTAACTATCAGAAAAGCGGTTAAAAAA
>DLND01000111.1:17924-18446 GCA_002476905.1 Flavobacteriales bacterium UBA7519 | reverse complement strand
GAATGAACGCTATCGATAAAATGAAGAAAGACGGTACATTCGAAACACTATCCAAAAAAGAAAGATTACAAGTAGATCGTCAAAGAGCTAAACTTGAGAAAAACTTAGGATCTATCGCAGATATGGTGAGACTTCCTTCAGCTATTTTTGTAGTTGACATTATGAGAGAGCACATCGCAGTTACAGAAGCTAAAAAATTGGGTATCCCAGTTTTCGGTATCGTAGATACTAACTCAGATCCAAGAAAAGTGGATTACGTAATCCCAGGAAATGATGATGCTTCTAAATCTATTGATATGATCCTTTCTGTAGTAGCAGACGCTGTAAAAGAAGGTCAATCTCAAAGAAAAGCAGAAAAAGAAAAGTCTAAAGAAGAAGGTGAAAAAGTTTCTGCTGATGCAGATGCTGACTTCGATGCAGAATAATTAGAAATTTTTCTATAATATAAAAGCGGTTCAATCATTTGAATCGCTTTTTTTTGTATATTATTTTGGACGCCTATTTCCGCCTTCCACTCCCGCT
>DLND01000111.1:0-17864 GCA_002476905.1 Flavobacteriales bacterium UBA7519 | reverse complement strand
GAGCTCCGTTCAAGTCGGGGCGCAGGTTTGGTGTCCAATTACATTCGGTTATCCATATAAACAAAAAACCCTTTCAGAGCTCGATACTCTAAAAGGGTTGAAATATTATTATCAAAGAAATCAAACCGCAAAAAGCCGATCGCCAGCAACCAAATGCTACCCTTTGAATTCTCCCATTGCGATAAATTTATCTTGTCTCTCTGCAACCAGTTTCTCAACCGGCATTTTAGATAATGTTTTGATGTCTTTTAGAAGCACTTTCTTCACGTTGTCAAAAGTGGATGCAGGATCATAATGAGCACCGCCCAATGGTTCAGGAATAATACCATCAATTAACTTCTGCTTCAGCATATCCTCGCCAGTCAGCTTCATTGTATTGGCAGCAGTTTCTTTGTATTCCCAGCTTCTCCAAAGTATGGCAGAACAGTTTTCTGGAGAAATCACAGAGTACCAAGTGTTTTCCAACATATAAACTTTGTTTCCTACACCAATTCCTAGAGCACCTCCGCTTGCGCCTTCGCCAATGATGATTGTGATAATTGGAGTTTTAAGTTGGCACATTTCGTAGATGTTTCTGGCGATAGCTTCACCTTGACCGCGTTCTTCCGCTTCCAGGCCAGGATAAGCACCAGGTGTATCCACAAAAGTTACCACAGGAATATTGAATTTCTCTGCCAATTTCATCAATCTAAGAGCCTTTCTGTAACCTTCTGGGTTAGACATCCCGAAACGTCTGTGTTGTCGTTCTTTAGTTGTTCTACCTTTCTGAGTTCCGATGAGCATTACGGTATTTCCGCTGATGCTGGCAATTCCACCAATCATTGCAGGGTCGTCCCCGAAATTTCTATCACCGTGCAATTCTACAAAACTTCCCGCATCAGCCAAACCGTTGATGTAGTCCAGCGTGTAAGGTCTGTCCGGATGTCTGGAAAGCTGTACTCTTTGCCACGGCGTTAGGTTACCGTATATTTTCTTTTTGGTATCTTCTATTTTATCTTTTATTTTTTTGCAAGATTCATCTACATTGATTCCGCTTTCAGTGCCTAATTGAACACATTTTTCGTATTGTTCAATTAGTTCTTTTACAGGTTGTTCAAATTCTAAATATTCCATATTATGTTTGGATTAAACCGTTCAAAAATAATCTTTTTTTTACAAATAGATTTTGAATCCGATAATTAATTTGTCCTAATCGCTTTTTCGATTCGTGCTATCGTTTCTTCTTTGCCGATGATATTCATAATATCAGGAACATCGGGACCTTTCAGCTCTCCAACCAAAGCGAGACGAAGAGGCATCATTAGTTTTCCCATCCCGATAGAATGTTCTTCTGCAAAATGATGAATCACTTCTTTCAAAGTATCTGAATCAAATTCTGACGTTTCTAATTGGGTTGAGAAATCTTTCAAAATTGCAGAAGTGGTTTCGTTCCAGGCTTTTTTGGTTGCTTTTTCATCGTAAGAAGTTGGAGCTTCGAAGAAGAATTTTCCATCATTGTAAATATCAACCACAAAAGTTGCTCTTTCTTTCATCAATGAAACGATTTTCAATAATTTGTCATCAGAAAGATTCAAAGCATTAACTTCATCAATTTCTTTCAGTAAAACCAAAACCTCTTCATCAGATTTCAACTTCAAATATTCCTGATTAAACCATTTAGCTTTCTGTGGATCGAATCTTGCGCCGGCTTTATGAACTTTGTGAAGATCAAACTCGGCAATCATTTCATCCATAGAGACAATTTCCTTGTCATTTGCTGGCGTCCATCCTAACAAAGCAGTCATATTGATAAAAGCTTCAGGGAAATAGCCGGATTCTTTGTAACCTTTCCAAACTTCATCACTTTCTGGATCTTTGAAATCCATAGGAAAAACTGGAAATCCAAATTTGGCCCCGTCTCTTTTACTTAATTTACCTTTACCTTCAGGTTTAAGAATCAATGATAAATGAGCAAATTCTGGCGCTTCCCAATTCATTGCTTCGTACAATAAAACGTGCAAAGGCATAGATGGCAACCATTCTTCACCACGGATAACGTGCGAAATTTTCATCTCAAAATCATCTACAACATTGGCAAAATGATAAGTTGGCATTCCATCATTTTTGATTAGAACTTTATCGTCAAGTGTACTGGTGTTCACAGAAAAATTTCCTCTGATAATATCTTGAAGATTAAGCGTTCTGTCAATTGGCATTTTGAAACGAACGACATAAGGAACATTTTCATCCAACAATTTCTGAACTTCTTCAGATGAAAGAGAAATACTGTTTCTTAGTTGTTGTCTTGTCTGATGATTGTAAGCAAAAACATCACCTCTTGCTTCGAAGTCTTTTCTGATAGCATCCAATTCTTCTGGGGTATCAAAAGCTAAATAAGCATAATCTGTTTTCAAGATTTGCTCTTTGTATCTGTCGTAAATATCTCTTCTTTCAGATTGTCTGTAAGGAGCATAAGGTCCGCCAACTTTTGGGCTTTCGTCAGGAATAATCCCACACCACTCCAAAGAATTCATAATATAATCTTCTGCGCCTTCTACATATCTGGCTGTATCTGTATCCTCGATTCTGAGAACAAATTCACCACCTTTATTTTTTGCGAAAAGATAATCATATAAAGCAGTTCTAACACCGCCTAAATGTAAAGCTCCCGTTGGACTTGGTGCAAAACGCACTCTTACTTTTTTCATATATAGATATGTAATGTTTTAAAAGGTCATTCCGATAATCGGAATAAGTTATATAATCGCTTATATCAATCTGTATTTCTACAAATTTATAATGGCGATTTCATATCAAAATTGTGGTGCAAAATTAAGGAAAAATAGATAACATTCTGTACTTTTGGAGTTTTATGTACTTATTGTTTATATCTCCCAGACAAACAAGTTTTTTTTTCTACATACAAGGCTTTTGGCGGGGAATGGTTCCAGTAAAATCTTATGATAAGAAAATAGATGAGCTGTATAAAACTGTATCAAAAGAAAATCTTTTCAAAATAGAAAAGAGGGTAGACTATTACAATAAAATACAAGAGTCAAAGAAAGGTTTTCATTCAGGAACACAGGTAAAAGATTTGTTGAAACCGAAAACACCTAAATCGTATTATTTTGATGCCTACGAATTTGCAAGATTTTTCCCCGCAGATTATCCTATCGATTTTAAATTTGGTGATGTAAATACCATTTTGGACTACCCAATGATATCCAAAAGAAGACCTATAAAAGGAAATAATGAGAATAATATCTTATTAAACTTAGAAAAGGCCAGGCATTTTGTAAATGTGAAAGGCGATATTGATTTTCTGACAAAAGAAAATAAACTAATCGGTAGAGCTGGTGTTTATCAGCAGCATAGGATCAGATTTTACGAACAATATTTCAACAACCCTTATGTGATCTGGGGCAAGTGAATAAAAAAGAAGGAAATCCAAATTGGATAAAGCCAAAAATATCTATTGCGGATCATCTGAAAAATAAATTTATTTTAAGTCTGGAAGGCAATGATGTCGCGATTAATCTTAAGTGGATTATGTCTTCCAATTCTATTGCCGTTTGTCCTCCTCCAACGATGGAAACTTGGTATATGGAAGGAACCTTGCTGCCTGACGTACATTTTATAGGTATTGATGCAGATTATAATAATTTGGAGGAAAAGCTACAATATTACATAGATCACGACAAAGAAGCCCTGGAAATCATTAATAATGCCCAAGAACACCGTAATCAATTTAACAATAGAGCTGTCGAAAACTTAACCTCTCTATTGGTATTGAAAAAATACTTTGACTACTTTCAATAAAAATTATAAAAACTAAAGAAATGTTGGAAATAGGAGAAATGCCTTTGTGTAAGTATTGTGTTTTTGCGGATGAGCCAAATAATAAGCTGAAAAGAATTGAAGTGAACCCAGATCAAAAATTATCTTATCAATATCATCATAAAAGACAAGAGCAATGGACCATTATCGAAGGTAATGCAACGATTGTTGTGGATGGTGAAGAAATTTCTTTAGCTTACGGTCAAAGTGTTTTTATCCCACTTGGTGCAAAGCACAGAATAATGAATCTTACGGATAAACCTGTTGTTTTTATAGAAGTTCAGACAGGGACTTATTTTGGTGAAGAGGATATTGTGAGATTGGAGGATGAGTATGATAGAAGTTAAAAAAAAATTAAACATAAAACAAAAAAGGGAATAGCGATATTCCCTTTTTATTTAAATTAAACTTTTGAGATAAAGTTTAATTTTTTTTGTAAAAGATAAATCTAAGAATAATTTCTTTTGAGGGTGTTTTTGTTTGAAATTTTCAATAAAATCCTGGATATTATTTGCTTCAATAAGCCAGTTTTCCCCAGAATGACCCAGGAAGTGGGTGGAAATCAACCTAATTCTCAAAATTATTTTTGTCTAAATCCATCCATTTTTTATAGAATTCCTGCACGTCAAAGTCATTTTTATGTCCCCAGTTTTTGATTTTTTCTTCAATCTCAGTAGGATTTCTTGCCCAAGATTGATGAATCATAAAATAGTATAGTTGTATAGTTCTGCCAACGTGAGGTTTTCTTGCTTTTTCATAAACAGGATTATTAGTAATCAAGAAGCACGTCTCATTGAATGGCTTGGCTGTATTACATAATAGCCGTCTTTGTTATTTTTGAAAAGTACAATTAAATTCACTAGAAAATTAATTGGTGTTTTCTTCGGATTTTTAGTAAGGAATCGGTTTTTTCTTAGAAACTTTGCCATTGTCCCAAAATCATAAGCATATTCATCACTATCAATTTGGATATGCCAACCGCCATTTCCCATTTTTTCTGCCATCATATTCCGCTGTCTTGTTTCCAATTCCATAGGCTCACGGTTGGGAATATAAAATTGATCTTTGTAAAAAGCGATTTTATTATGAATATCAATTGCTTTGATTTCAGTAAAAAAACTTTCTGGAATTAAAATGTCATTTCCTGCCCAAGTTTTATTATCAGCATCATAACTGATTATAATGCTATCCACATGATTGTAAATTAATTTTAATGAATTGAAGATATATGCGTAATCATAAGAAATAAGATATCCAGCTTTGATAACATTTTTTTTGTCTGTCATAATTTTACTACTTTCGTTTTCTTAATAAAATAGCTTGACAAAATAATAAATTAAAAATGGGAATTAAAAGATTTTTAAAAAAAAGAATTAAAGATCGTAGTTTTATCAGAAATAAGAGAAAACTAAAGATTAACCATTTTGATCTTGATTTTTTTAAAAGCTATAATTTCGATTTTAGTAATTCCAATGTAAATCCGAAGGTTTCTATTATTATACCTGTTTATAATCAAATCAGATATACGCTCAATTGTCTCTACACTATTTCACAATTTGACAAGGAAGTTTCAAAGGAAATTATTATCATCAATGATAACAGTACTGATGATACTTTGGACTATTTAAATAAGATAGCTGGAATTACTGTTATAAATAATTCTGAAAACCTAGGTTTTTTAAGAAATATAAATAAAGGGATAGAGGTAGCCAAAGGAAAATATGTTTATCTTCTAAACAATGATGTAGAAGTTCAGGAAAACTATTTATCGAGTTTACTGGAGGTTTTTGAAACTAAAGAAAGTGTGGGTGCAGTTGGCTCCAAGATGGTTTTTGCTGACAATACTTTGCAGGAAGCAGGTTGTCTTATTTTTAAAGATTCTGAGATTGTTAATTTGGGAAGATGTTATGCCATAGATGCTCCAAAGTATAATTATCTTCGAAAAGTAGATTACTGCTCTGGATGTAGTTTATTATTCAAAAGAGAAGATATTGATGGAAAACTAAATCTCTTGGATGAAGCATTTTTACCGGCATATTATGAGGAAACCGATCTTTGTCAAAGATTAAAATACGAACAGAAACTGGATATTTACTATCAGCCAAAGTCGGAAATTATTCATTTTGAAAATATCTCTTATACGGGAAAAGATAGTAACAAAGAGCGTTTGTTACAGAAAAACAGAGAGACTTTTATAAGTAGATGGGATCAGTATTTTACTAATGAAAGATTTTTGGAAGATGGTAAAAGGACTAACTTCAATGCACATTACAAAAAACCAAATATTCTTATTTTAGAGGAAAACATGCCAAAACCGGATAAAGATTCTGGTTCGAGAAGGCTTTTTGAAATGATTAAGATTCTACAGAAAAATGATCATAAAATAATTTTAGCTGTAAAACAATTCGAAGAAACTGGTGATGATGTGTATATAGACTTTTTCAGAGGTATTGGTATCGAAGTATGTAAAGACTATGTAAATACGAAGGATAAAATTGTAACAGTTTCAGATCAGGTGACAGAAGCTCTTCATTATGTAGATATTGTCTGGATTTTCAGACCATTAGGATTTGATTATTGGTATAAGCAGATTAAAAATAAAATTTCTGGCAAAAAGATTATCTACGATATGGTAGATCTTCACTACCTGAGAATGGAACGGGAAAATAATTATTTGGAAGTTACGAAAAGTAGAAAAAAGGAGATGAAGTCTTTTAAAGACAAAGAGTATTTTGGGATGCAGAATGCAGATGCAGTAGTATCCATCAGTGATGAAGAAAAAAATATCGTGTCTAAGCAAGGAATTAATAGAGATAAAATATTTACTGTTAGTAATATACATAAACCTGTGACACTTCAAAATGCTGATTTCTCAAAGCGTGACGGTTTGCTTTTTATAGGCGGCTATTATCACATGCCGAATCTGGATGCCGTAAAATTTCTATTTGAAGAGATTATGCCACTGGTTTGGGAAAAAAATAGTTCTATTAAAGTTTTCATTTTAGGCCCTAATTTTCCGGAAGATCTCAAAGAGCAATATCATTCTGATAATTTTCAAATTTTGGGTTATCAGGAATCGGTAGATGATTGGTTTGAAAATTCCAAAATATTTGTTGCACCATTGAGATACGGAGCCGGCGTGAAGGGAAAAATAGGGCAGGCGCTGGAGTTCGGTTTGCCGGTTGTCACGACAACGATTGGTGCTGAGGGAATGGGTCTGGAAGATAAAATTACTGCTTCCATTAGTAGTGATAGCCCAAAAGATTTTGCTGAAAAAAATATTAGAATTGTACAGCAATGAAAATTTATGGCAGACTTTACATTCCAATAGTGCTTTGCCACTTTCAAAATTTTCCATTGAGACACAGGAAAATAATATTAAAAAACTTTTTAGCTATCTGGGATTTTAAGCTTCTGTAATCTGTTTGATCCAATTGGTGAAGCCATATTTTTTTACAATTTCTTCAGAAAGATCGCGATAGGGTGTGTTGAGAAAACTGTCTATTTGATCAAAATTTTCGTCTAAAACAAAGATATTGTCTGGATGGTAAAAGTCATAATCTTTTACTGTTTGATTATCCGTAATCACTTTTTTCTTGTAATAGATTGCTTCGAAAAAGCGAATAGAAAGACCGTTATGTACTGGATCTACAAAATCTAATAAAACATCCGCTTTTTCTACGTTTCTAAGATTTTCCAAAAAAGTAATCCTTTCCTTTATATATTTTATTTTTGGATTCTTGATTTCTGATTTGTCATTATATTGAATAAAAATGGACAGTTCAACTTCCATTTTTGATATTTCGGATATGAATCGGTCAATCTTTTTCTCTCTATTTTCCCAATATAATCCTACAAAGTAAAACTCGGGTTTTTGAGCATTATAATCTTTGTAAACCGGCGGAATGCAATCAAAATAAAAGTTAGTAATTGGTTTTATATTGTTTTTTTCGTCCGCAGAATCAAAACAGAAAAATGTGTCAAAAAGATGAAAATATTTTTTCACATTTGGAAATTTTTCAATGCCGTCCCACTGATAAGCAATTAGTTTATTGGTTTTTTTTTTCAATTCCTTCACCACCGGGATGGGAAACTGATCTGGTCTTATGATTAAGACATAATCTAGCTTTTCTTTGATATCATCAATGATTTTAAAATACGCTTTCAGTTTATGCTCTGCAATAAGTTTTTTTTTGTAATCCTTGTTTCTAAAGAAAGTTTTTTGAAAAAAATTGATTATTTTTTCATTGCCTTTATACCTGAATTTTGAGGGTTCGTCAGTAATTAAAGTAGGGTTGAATCCTTCTTTTTTCAAATTCTCCAAAAATAAGTTTGGAAAATCTGAGTAGTCTGGCATCACGAGAAGAAAGTTTTTGGAATTACTCATTTTATCTCAGTAAATATTTTATTTTGAAAACTTTATACACTTTTCTAGGGCTGTTTATGGGGTTCCGAAAGAAATTTTTTTGGATAATAGAGTAACTTTTCAAAGATAAGATATTAATCGTTCTGTAATAGATGTCGTTGTTTTTGGAAAGGATTTTTTCATTTCCTAAAGAAATGTAGCAGTTTTTTAGTGCAGCTTCTAATCTAGCAATTATTTTATCACTTAATTTATTGCGTTCTCTAATGGCAAAATCCAAAAAAATCTTTTTTATATAGACCATATACCAACTTGCAATAACTTTGAATTCAAGACGTTTTGAGTATTTTTCAAAAATCACTTCCATTATTGTGATGTAAGATTCCAAATTTCTCTCCCCAACATTTTTTGTAATAGAATCCTCATTGTCTGTTCTGTAAAAATATGTTTCATGATTTATAAATTTTACATTTCTTGCTGAGAGCATCGTTTCAAAAAACCATAATTCGTCTTCGTGAAGGATTTTTTCCTTGAATCGGATATTATTTTTGTTTATAAAATCTTTTTTATATAATCGGTTTTGTGCAACAGGTGTTAGTGCAGACTCCAAAGTTTTTATGAGAACTTCGAAGTGGTTGTTCTCGTAAACAACATTACCTTCTTTTGGTGGATATAGATGTGAAATTTTCTCGATATGCTTATTTCCTATTTTTGAGTTTACAGTAATTCCTGTGACAATGTCATTATCAGAAACAGCTGAAACAAGTGTTGTAATTGCATGACTGTCCAAAACATCATCTGAGTCCAAAAAAAAGATAAATACTCCGTTAGAGTGCTCTATTCCTTTATTTCTTGTCGCAGAAAGACCAGCGTTTTCCTGAGAAAAGACACGGATACGGTCATCTTTTTCTTTAAATTTATTAATTAAATCTAAAGTATTGTCACTGCTTCCATCATTGATTAAAATACCTTCCCAATTTTTATAATCTTGCAAAATAATAGAATTGATGCATTCTTCAACATATTTTTCAACATTATAACATGGAACTATTATTGAAACAAGTGGTTGAGAAATCATTTTTTTGCTATTAATTTTGTGTACAGATTAGGAAAGTAATAATACAGTCTCAGATAAAAATAGTATTCTAAGCCGATTGTTTTCGCAGGATATTTTAGAAATAAAGTAAATGATTGTCGGATGGCTTCTTTCTCATTTTTCATTTCTTCTTTGGAGGTTTGACGAAGAATCCTTTTGAGAACCATCAATAATTTCTTAACAAAATTTTTGGCAATTTTTTGTTGGTTTTCCACTTTTCTTGTCCCTTGCCAAAATCTGAACACTTCCATTATGGCAATGTAAAAATAATAAGCTGTTTTTGGAGAAAGATCGTGTGAAAGACTGTCGTCTCGCTGGATGTAGTGGTATAGTTTATCATTGGATCTTATCACTTTTTCTGCTTTGTCAAATATTTTAAAAAGTGTGGAATAATCTTCAAAACATTTTATATTTTCTGGGAAACTGAGATTTTTTACCAAACTAGACTTGTATAGTTTTCCCCACGGGTGACTTTGGATCACGGTGTCTTCTAGTAAAAGCGACAAGGCTTTTCTGCCTTGAAAGGTTGTTTCCTGGGTGGTAGGTTTCTCAAAAATAACTTGCCCTTCTTCATTTTCATAGCTGGCTTCTATAATCGCAATATCGGCATTTTCATTGGTAATTAATTGAAAGAGTTTTGCACAATAATTGGCTTCAACCCAATCATCAGAATCTACAAAACAGATGTAGGCTCCGGTCGCAGATCGCAGTCCAACGTTTCGGGCTTTGGAAACACCGGCGTTCTTTTGTTTGATTACTTTTATTCGATCATCTTGGCTCTGATGTTTGTTATATATTTGCGACGATCCATCCGTAGAACCATCGTCAACAATAATGATTTCTAAATTCCCATAGGTTTGTCCCATCACTGAAATCATGCATTTTTCCAGCGTTTTTTCAGCATTATAACAAGGGATAATTAGGCTAATTAATGGGTAATTCATTTGGTTTCAAAAATGTTTGCTTGAAAATTAAAAAACAAAGCCGCTTGCGGATCGCCTATTTTACAATATTTTATTAACTTGCAAGATAATAAAAAACTTAATAATTATCAGCGCATCGCTCTGTTTTACTAATTGTTTACTATCCCGATTCCCATCAAAATTAAACAAATGAACATTGTATATTTAGTATTTGGTACTAAAATCGAAACTTATCAGCAAGCCTATTTTTCCATTTTTACGGCTCTGTTACATAAAAACGATGATGATAAAATTATTGTAATAACTGATAACTCCTCACTATTCGGTTTTTTCGAAGATAAAATTGAAACGATAGTCATTAACCAAAATACTATAATGGATTGGGAAGGTCCTTATCAGTTTTTTTGGAGGGTAAAAATAAAAGCACTTCAGTTGGTTGCTCAGAAATATCCACAGGATTCTATCTTGTATTTGGATTCGGATACTTTTTTCTATAAAAATACAGCTGAATTGCGTACTGCTCTTCAAAGTGGAAATCAATTTATGCACCTTAACGAAGGCAAACTATCGCAACTTTCATCAAAAACCGAAAAACTAATGTGGAGACAGATGAAAGGGAAGTCCTATGGAAATATCATAATCAATGAAAATGTAGCAATGTGGAATGCCGGACTAATAGGCGTATCACAAAAACATTTCGAATGTCTGGAACTAACGCTTCAGATTAATGACGCCATGTGTGCAGATGGCGTTACAAGAAGATTGATTGAACAATTTGCGTTTTCCCTTGGACTCAATCAATATTCAGAGTTACAACCAGCAGACCATATTGTTGGGCATTATTGGGGAAATAAAAAACAATGGAATGATACAATAAGTCTTTTTCTAAGAGAATGTTTTATGAAGAAGTATCATTTTGATGCAGTTGTAGAACGTATAAAAGATATGGAACTTTCTAAAATTCCGATTCGGATCAAAGAATCCAGCACTCAGAGAAAACTTAAAAATCTGATTGATAAATTTTACACCAACCAAAGACCTGTTTATGTTAAGAAATAGCTTTTCTTAATGATTCATAGGTTTCATAAACATATAAACTTTGCAGATAACTAATCTTTAAACCGTTTATACCATCCAAAACCCCGAGTTTTAAAATATAAGTTTTAATAAATTTGAAAGTAGTTTTACTCCATTTCGTAAAAGAACTGTATTTTTTTCCTTTTTGAGACAGTTCCAAACCTTTCAGTTGCCCATAATAAATCATTTTATCTTTAAAACGATGATAATTCTCAAAAGAATAGTGCAGTAATTTATGCTTTAAAAATCCAATTTTTCCGTTTACTAAAAGTGTTTCGTGCACCTTTTTCAGATCATCATAATGCGCTTTTGATTTTCTGAAAAGCCTGAAGTTTTTATCGTTTTGTGTACCGGAAAAGCGTATTTTTTGCTGACCTAGAAAAAAAATCCGGTAGATATAATAGGCATCGCAAGCATTAGGATTGTTCACGGTTTCTATAATTTCTTGTTTTCCTTTTTCCGAAATTCTCTCGTCCCCATCCAGAAAAAAGACCCAATCATTGTTTGCCAAATTGAGAGCGAGATTTCTTTGTTTCGTATAATCTTCAAATTTATTTTGAACAATTGTGACATTAGAAAAGGATCTAGCAATATCCGTTGTTTTATCTGTGCTGTAAGAATCAACAACGATAATCTCATCACAAAAATCAAAACATTCGAGAACTTCTCGAATGTTTTTTTCTTCGTTATAAGTGATGATTAAACCGCTGATTTTTTCTTTAAGGTGTGTCATTTTAAAACTCCAAAATAGTTTTCTCGATGATTTTTACACAATCCAATAATTGTTCTTCCGTAATTACCAAAGGTGGTGCCAGTCTTATAATGTTTCCATGTGTGGGTTTGGCAAGTAATCCATTTTCTTTCAGCTGCAAGCAAAGATTCCAGGCTGTTTTGCTGTCCGGTGTATCGTTGATCAAAATGGCATTAAGCAAACCTTTACCTCGTACTTTAGTAATCAAATCTGTTTTCTGAATTAATTTCTCAATCTCAGAACGGAAAAGTTGTCCTAATTCTTCAGCTCTTTCGGATAATTTCTCTTCTTCTACCACATCTAAAGCTGCAACAGCTACAGCACAAGCAATAGGATTACCTCCAAAAGTTGATCCGTGTTGCCCTGGCTTGATGACATTCATAATTTCATCATTCGCTAAAACAGCAGACACAGGATACATCCCTCCAGACAATGCTTTTCCAAGAATCAGAATATCGGGTTGAACATCTTCGTGATGACAGGCAATTAATCTTCCGGTTCTTGCAATTCCCGTCTGAACTTCATCTGCAATAAACAATACATTGTATTTTTTGCACAATTCTGATGCGCCTTTCAAAAATCCTTCGTCCGGAACATAAACGCCTGCTTCACCCTGGATTGGTTCAGCCAAAAAAGCAGCAATATTTTGGGCGTCATTTTTTAGAGTTTCTTCCAACGCTGCCAAATCATTGTAAGGTATTTTTACAAATCCAGGCGTAAAAGGCCCGTAATTCTGATTCGCATCCGGGTCATTGGAAAAGGAAACTATTGTTGTTGTTCTTCCATGGAAGTTGTTTTCACAAACTATTATTTTTGCAGCATTTTCGGAAATTCCTTTTACTTCGTAGCTCCATTTTCTGGCTAATTTTACAGCAGTTTCTACCGCTTCAGCGCCAGAATTCATGGGAAGTACTTTATCAAACCCAAAAAGAGTTGTAATTTTTTTCTCGTATTCACCAAGATTGGAATTGTAAAATGCTCTTGATGTCAAAGCTAATTTCTTGGCTTGATTGACCAACGCTTCTACAATTTTTGGATGAGAATGACCTTGGTTTACAGCAGAATAAGCCGAAAGAAAATCATAATATTTTTTACCATCCACATCCCAAACAAAAACGCCTTCGCCTCGTTCCAAAACCACAGGAAGCGGATGATAATTATGAGCGCCATGTTTTTCTTCAAGATTAATGAAGTATTGTGAATTTTTTTCCTTAACTGCTGTTGACATAACTTTAATTTTTTGTAAAAATAATGAATTTGATTTCAATTAATGATAAGAAAAATGCCTAACTGTAAAAGTCAGGCATTTTATCTAGATGGATTTTATTTTTTAGATATTATTATCAAAATTTTTATCCATTACAAAATCTTCCATAAATTTTGTAGTGTAATTTCCGGCAAGGAAATCTTCGTTTTCTAATAATTGTCTGTGGAAAGGAATAGTCGTTTTTACCCCTTCGATGTAGAATTCTTCCAGCGCGCGTTTCATTTTTGCGATTGCTTCTTCTCTGGTCTGAGCCGTAACAATTAATTTTGCAATCATTGAATCGTAGTTTGGCGGAATTGCGTAGCCCGAATAAACGTGTGTGTCTACTCTCACGCCGTGTCCTCCGGGAATATTAAGACCCTTGATTACACCCGGAGACGGACGGAAGTCCATATAAGGATCTTCAGCATTGATTCTACACTCAATAGCGTGCATCTTCGGATAATAATTTTTTCCGCTGATTGGCGTTCCTGAAGCTAGTAAAATCTGCTCGCGAATCAAATCGTAATCTACAACTTGTTCGGTGATTGGATGTTCTACCTGGATTCTGGTATTCATCTCCATAAAATAGAAGTTTCTGTGTTTGTCTACCAAAAATTCTATCGTTCCAACACCTTCGTAACCAATGAATTCTGCAGCTTTTACAGCCGCTTCGCCCATTTTCTCGCGGAGTTCATCCGTCATAAAAGGAGATGGCGTTTCCTCTATCAGTTTTTGATTTCTTCTCTGTACAGAGCAGTCTCTCTCGGAAAGGTGACAAGCTTTCCCATATTGGTCTCCAGCAATCTGAATTTCAATATGTCTAGGCTCCTCAATCAGCTTTTCCATATACATCCCACCATTTCCAAAAGCGGCAACCGCTTCCTGTATTGCAGAATCCCAATGGTCTTTCAGGTCTTCCTCTTTCCAAACCGCTCTCATTCCCTTTCCACCGCCACCTGCAGTTGCTTTAATCATTACAGGATATCCGATTTCCTTTGCGGTTTTCTTAGCATCTTCGTAGGAGTCGATAAGTCCGTCAGAACCTGGTACACAAGGAATTCCGGCCGCTTTCATTGTAGCCTTAGCCGTTGCCTTATCTCCCATTTTCTCGATTTGCTCAGGAGTTGCTCCGATGAATTTGATGCCGTTTTTTGCACATATTCTGGAGAAATTAGCATTTTCAGAAAGGAAACCATAACCAGGATGGATGGCATCTGCATTGGTAATCTCAGCAGCTGCAATAATATTTGGGATTTTCAGATATGAGTCTTTGCTCATTGGAGGTCCGATACAAACTGCCTCATCTGCAAAACGAACGTGAAGACTGTCTTTGTCTGCAGTAGAATAAACAGCAACAGTCTTGATTCCCATTTCTTTCGCTGTACGCAGGATTCGCATAGCAATTTCCCCACGATTGGCGATTAATATTTTTTTGAACATCTTTTTCGAATTTTAAATTATAAATTTTGAATTTTAAATTATTTTAAATGAAAATATTCCATTTAAAATTTATAATCTTTAATCTAAAATTGCTTAAGATGGGTCTACCAAAAATAATGGTTGGTCGTATTCTACAGGAGAAGAATCGTCCACTAATATTTTTACGATTTTTCCGCTGATTTCGGACTCTATCTGATTGAAAAGTTTCATTGCCTCAATGACGCAAACTACTTTTCCCTCCGTAACAGAATCGCCCACGTTTACAAATACATCTTTGTCAGGAGATGGTTTTCTGTAAAAAGTACCAATCATTGGAGACTTGATCGTGATATATTTGCTGTCGTCAGCAGTAGTTGCTGCTTCGGAAGTGGTAGTAGTTGCTGAAACTGGACTTGCTGCTGGAGCAGAAACTGGTGCTTGGTAGGCAACTTGAGGAGTGACATAGCTTACAGGTTCACCTCCAAGGGGAGTTTTTATATAGATTTCAAAGTCCTTGTTTTTATACTTCACTTCTGAAACACCTGCCTTTGCAACAAATCTTACAAGATTCTGAATGTCTTTTATATCCATAAATTTTTTAAATTATTTTGAACGCCAAATATAATAAAAAACCACCCAAATTGATAAAATCCGAGTGGTTTTTTATGTTTAGTATAAGATTTTCAAAAGTAAATCTTAGTTTTCTTCTGTTGTTTCAACAGTTTTCTCTAGTACAACTTTTCCTTTGTAGTAAAGTTTTCCTTCGTGCCAGTGAGCTCTGTGATAAAGGTGTAATTCACCAGTTGTAGCATCTTTTGCCAATTGTGGCGCTACAGCTTTATAGTGTGTTCTTCTTTTATCTCTTCTTGTAGACGACTGTCTTCTCTTAGGATGTGCCATTGTTAATTATTTTAAAAAATTCTACCGAATTATATGTTATACTTAATTATTGTTTCTCAATTTTTTCAAAGCTTCCCATCTTGGGTCTGTGCTCTGTTCTTCCTCTTCTTCGATTGGTTTCGGACTGTATTTTTCCAGCAGCTTTTCATACTCGTCATTGTCTCTTACAGATGGCGCCACTTTTTTCATCGGGATCGATAAAACCACGGTTTCATATATAAGATTGGCGATATTAAAGTCGCTGTCTTTCTGAGGAATGGTGATAATGTCTTCATTGCTGTCATCATATTCTTCCCCGAATTTCACAAGAATTTTCAAATCGTTCATTATATTCTCAGAAAATTCATCTGTGCTGATGTCGCAAATCAGTTGAACTGTTCCTGAAACATTGATAAAAAATTCCAAAAAGGTCGTGTGCTTGTCCAGGTGAACATCCACACTGATCTCTGGGTTAAAAAACTCCTGTTCAGTCTCAAATAAATCAAAGAACTCTTGATTGATTTCAAATTTGAAATCGTGCTTTCCGGCTTTTAGACCAGAAAAAGCAATATCGTAGTTTCTAAATCTGTCCATAAAAAATGGTGTGCAAAAATAATTTAATTTTTTGAAATAACAAAATGTTTTTGGAAATACTTGAATTGCAAAAATTTACTTCAGAAATTTTAGCCTTATTCATCTCCAGTTGGAAGGTCTTCATCCACACCATTGGTAATGTGTGAAACCTTTGTGCGAAGCTTGTTTTCTGTTAAATCCTTATATTCGCTTCTGTTTTTAAAAATCTTGATGGCTGTAAAAATAGCTTCAGAAAAGGAAGTTTCATCGGCTAGATTTTTTCCGGCAATATCGTACGCTACGCCGTGGTCTGGGGAAGTTCTGATAAATGGCAGACCTGCGGAATAATTAACGCCCTCTTCGTAAGCAATGGTTTTAAACGGTGTCAGTCCCTGGTCGTGATACATTGCTAAAACTGCATCGTAAGCTTTGTATTTTTGTGGCTGGAAAAAACTGTCTGCCGGATACGGTCCAAATGCCATAATGCCCTGGTCAAATAATTCTTTGATAGCCGGTTGTATAATCTCAATTTCTTCTCTGCCGATTACGCCGCCGTCACCAGCGTGCGGATTCAGTCCAAGCAAGGCAATTTTTGGTTTTTCTACACAAAAATCTTCTTTTAACGTAGAAACCAATTGCTTAACCTGTTTCTTGATTTTTTCTCTGGTGATGTGTTGCGCCACTTCCGAGACTGGAATGTGATGGGTGGAAACAGCCACTTTCAGCTCGTCTGTTACCATAAACATCACGGCTTTTTTCTGCGCTTTTTCTTCGAAGTATCCTGTGTGACCTGCGTGCGCAAAGCCGTACTTTATCATCTCATCTTTATTGATTGGAGCGGTAACCAGCACATCGATTTCCTGATTGAGCAAGGCTTCTGTAGCGGCTTCAAGGGAAACAATGGCCAGTTTTGTGGATTCTTCTGTAGGAACTCCAAATTCTATATTGCTGTTCTCTTTTATGAGATTGACCATGTTGATTTTTCCACCCTGAGCTTCCTTTGGTGAGTTGATGTTATTGAAATTGGTCTGTAATTTGAAAACATTTTTCTGATAAGTAAAGAGTTTTCCCGATCCAAATATTACCGGTGTGAAAAAATCTGTAATGGTTTTGTCTTTCAGAGATTTCAGGATGATTTCCGGGCCGATGCCATTGAAATCACCGATTGAAATTCCTACTCTGATTTTATGGTGTTTGGAGCTCATTTGTTTATCTTTGACTTTTAAAAAGAATTTTACAAAATTACGGTTTTTTTAGGTTGTATTTATAACTATTTGTTTACATATTCTACTAATTAGTTGGTAAAATATGCAACATTTATAGCCCCGATGTAGTGGAAATCCTTTTTCTTTTCTTTGGAAAGGAAAAGATTGCAACGTAAAGCGGGATAAAGCTCCTAAAAACCCTTTAAAAATTAGACACAATAATGTTTACAGGAATCATTGAAGCAACAGGAAATGTTGTTAAAATCGAGAAAAACGAAACTAATATAGACTTCACGTTAAGCTGTCCATTTACGCAGGAACTGAAAATAGACCAAAGTCTAGCACATAACGGTTGTTGCCTCACGGTAGTGGAAATCAGTGGGAACCAATATAAAGTGACAGCCATCAATGAAACGCTTGAAAAGACAAATCTTGGCCATTGGAGTGTGGGAACGGAAGTGAATTTGGAACGCTGTTTGAAATTCGAAGGAAGACTAGACGGTCACGTGGTGC
>DLND01000170.1:15061-24371 GCA_002476905.1 Flavobacteriales bacterium UBA7519 | reverse complement strand
TTCAACTGCGTGATTTGGGTTTAAAAGAAAGTCAATGAGTTAATTCATCTCAAAATGTTTTTATTTAATTTAAACTTTTTATATTTGACTATGGATTTTCTAGATTTTCATCATCATAAACAGATTAAGCAGGGAATATATAATCTTAATCATCTAGAAGCCATTCCAGATACTATGTTTTCAGCAGGAATACATCCTAAAGATATTACACAAAACTGGAAGTCAGATTTTGAAGAAATTAAAAAAAAAACGTCAGATAAAAACTGTATTGCAGTAGGCGAGTGCGGGCTGGACGGATTAATTACAGTTGATGAAAAACTGCAGAATGAAGTATTCCATGCTCATTTATCTTGGGCAGAAGAAGTAAGAAAACCTGTAATCATCCATTGTGTGAGACGTTTTTCACAGATTCTACATTTCAAAAAAGCTAAAATCCCATTAATTATCCACGGATTCAATAAGAAAGAAACGATTGCGGAAGAACTTCTGAATTCTGGTTTTTATCTCAGTTTTGGAAGGGCAGCTTTGGAAAGTTTATCTTTGCAAAAAATTATCAGAAATATTCCCATAGACAGGTTGTTTTTGGAAACAGACAATTCGGATTTCAGCATACAAAATTTATATGAAAAAGTAGCCGAAGTTAGATCTGTTTCTGTTGAAAATCTTAAGAATCAAATGTGGGAAAATCTTGGCAATATTCGACATAATGGATAAATACTGGCTGGAGCGTACAGAGCTGCTTATAAAAAATGAAGGATTAGAAAGATTGCAAAATGCAAAAGTCCTGGTTGTGGGATTAGGGGGAGTTGGTTCTTTTGCTGCAGAATTTCTTGCAAGAGCCGGAATCGGAACGATGATCATTGCAGACGGTGACGTGGTGGATATTACCAATATCAACAGACAGCTACCTGCATTACATTCTACAATTGGACAGCATAAAGTGGAATTGGTCGGAGACAGACTGATCGACATTAATCCAGAACTTAAGCTTACAAAAATCAACGAGTTTCTGGAGCCAGAAAGAATGGAAGAGCTCATAAAATCAGAAAAATTTGATTACGTGCTAGACTGCATAGATTCTCTCACCCCAAAACTGACGCTTATAAAAACCTGCAGACGACACAAAATTAAACTCGTTTCTTCTATGGGCGCCGGCGGAAAATCGGATCCGAGTAAAGTAATGGTACGAGACCTGCAAAAAACAAACAATTGTTTGCTTGCCAAGCAGGTAAGAAAAAGATTGAAAAAAGAAGGAATCACTAAAGGTTTTAGGTGTGTATTCTCGACAGAACTACAAGACGAAAACAGCCTGAAACTAACGGATGGAAGCAACTTTAAAAAATCTTTTTATGGAACCATTAGTTTTATTCCAGCCATTTTTGGATTGTACGCTGCTGCAGAAGTCATCAATTATCTAACAAGAAGAAAAAATTAATTTGAAACAGCACGGATTTCCGAAACAAGAAAAGCTGAAAAAAAAATCAGATATCGACCTTTTATTTAAAAAGGGGAAATGGCTTTCTGTGGATAATATCAGGATTATTTATCTAACTCCAAATGATACAGCCACTTTAGACAGCCACAAAACGGGAGTATCCGTATCTAAAAAATTCTTTAAAAAGGCCGTGGATAGGAATCGTTTAAAACGCTTACTCAGAGAGGCTTACAGACTTAATAAATCCTTATATAAAGAAGCGTTTGGAGAGAAATCTTTGGCTATGTTATTTTGGGTCTCCAAGGAAATGCCTGAACATTACTCAGATTTGGAAAAGAATTTCCTTGAACTTTGTAAAAAGAAAACGAGATAATATTCTTTTTTAATTTGTAATTTTAATCTTATAAAAATTACAAATGAGTGATATTTTACCTTACATCCTGAGTTCCTTCATTGGAATCGGTCTTGCAGCGGCATCAGGTTTTCGTGTTTTTTTACCTTTGTTTGCCGTGAGTCTTGCCTCCTACCTTGGCTGGATTCCTATGAATGATAACTTCCAATGGTTGTCTGGACTGCCCACACTCATTGTAACAGGCGTCGCAACACTAGTAGAAATTCTGGCTTACTACATTCCCGTGGTTGATAATTTTCTAGATACCGTAACTGTTCCACTCGCAACAGTAGCTGGCTCTGTTCTTTTTGCAAGTCAGTTTATAGAGCTGGGTACATTTCCACAATGGGCTTTAGCAATCATTGCAGGCGGAGGAACGGCAGCAACCATAGCAGCAGGGTTTGCTGGAACACGTGCCGCTTCTACCGCAACTACTGCAGGAATAGGTAATAACGTCATTGCTACAACAGAAACAGCCGGAGCTGGATTGATGTCTGTTCTCTCAATCTTTTTACCGGTTATTGCTTTCATATTGGCATTAGCTCTTTTGATTTTAGTTATTATTTTCGGACGAAAAATCTGGCGAAAAATCAGAAATACAGCTATTGATAATCCATAAAAAAAAAACCACCAAAAATTTGGTGGTTTTGTCTGTTATCTAGTTTCTAGAATCTTTAAGTCTATTTATTATAAAGCTCTTCCACTTTATCCCAGTTGATTACATCAAAAAAAGCGGCAACATAATCTGGTCTTTTGTTCTGATATTTTAGGTAATAAGCGTGTTCCCAAACATCAATACCCAAGATTGGAGTTCCCTGAACATCCGCAACAGGCATCAGTGGATTATCCTGGTTTGGTGTGGAAGAAACAACCACAGAACCGTCAGAATTTTTCACTAACCAAGCCCAACCAGAACCGAATCTAGTTTTAGCAGCGTTAGAAAAATCTTCTTTGAATTTTTCAAAACCACCGATTTTCTCGATTTCAGCTTTCACGTTTCCAACCGGCTCTTTGCTTCCGCCTGGAGTCAAAAGTTCCCAGAAAAGTGAGTGGTTAAAATGTCCGCCTCCGTTATTTCTCACGGCTGCTTTATCTGTACCTGTTTTTTGGATTTCTTCAAGAGATTTTCCTTCAAGATCTGTTCCTGCAATTGCATTATTAAGATTATCCACATAAGCTTGGTGGTGCTTAGTGTGGTGGATTTCCATTGTTTTCGCATCGATTGTTGGTTCCAACGCATCGTACGAATAAGCTAATTTTGGTAATTCGAATGCCATAGTTTCGTATTTATTTTGTTATTAATAAATGAATTGGTCAAAAATACTCAATATTTATTCCTTAATCCAATTATCGCACTCATTTTATAAATATTTAACATCGAAATTTTTAATAAATTTTGCCGTAACTTTGACCCATTCTAAATAATTATAAACACCATTTTAATTATTTGGGCAGCTTAATCCGCCTTCCGCTCTCAATCTTTTTTGCAAGAAGATTTCAGTTCAAAAAGAAATTGAAGAAAACGCAAAAAAGGATTTCCGCTCAAGTCGGGCTGCAACAATTCAACGTTTTAAACATTGGATTTCAATCTAACATCTAAATTCTAACATCTAATATCTACATCCAAAATGTTTGATATCAACAACATAAGAACACAATTTCCAATTCTAAATCAGCAGGTTAACGGAAAACCATTGGTTTATCTGGACAACGCTGCAACATCTCAAAAACCGATTTCAGTTTTAAAAACTTGGGAAAAATATTACGAAACCATCAATGCGAATGTTCATCGCGGTATTCACACTTTGAGCCAGATTGCAACAGAAGAAATGGAACTTTCTAGACAGAAAATCCAAAGGTTCATCAATGCAAAACACGATTACGAAGTTATTTTCACCAAAGGAACAACCGAAGGGATCAATTTGGTGGCTTATGCTTTGACGAATCAAATCCAGAAAGATGATGAGATTATCATTTCCTATTTAGAACATCATTCCAACATCGTTCCGTGGCAAATGCTTTGCGAAAGAACAGGCGCAAAACTTCGCGTCATCCCAATGGATGAAAACGGAATTCTTCAAATCCATGTTTTGGATTCTTGGCTGAACGAAAAAACGAAAGTTGTTTCTGTAAATCAAGTTTCTAACGCTTTGGGAATCATCAATCCAATCGAACAAATTATTGAAAAAACAAGACGACTTTCCAACGCTTATGTTTTGATAGATGGCGCACAATCTTCGCCACATTTCAAAATCGATGTACAGAAACTGGATTGCGATTTCTTTGTTTTCTCAGGTCACAAGATGTATGCACCAATGGGAACAGGAATTCTTTACGGTAAAGAATCTGTATTGGAAAATCTTCATCCGTTCCACGGCGGTGGCGAAATGATTGCGGTTTGTAGTTTCGAGAAAACCACTTATGCAGGTCTGCCTTTCAAATTCGAAGCTGGAACGCCTAATGTGGGCGGAAATATTGCTCTTGGTTCAGCCGTAGATTTCATTAATCAAATCGGTCACGATAATCTTCAAATCCACGAAAACGAACTCTTAACTTACGCTCAGAAAAAACTTCTGGAACTGGACGGAATCAAAATCTACGGAGAAAAAGCCAATAGAACTGGTGTTGTCTCTTTCAATTTGGAAGGTGCAGGAATTGCTTCTGACACAGGAATGATCCTTGACAAAATGGGAATTGCCGTCAGAACAGGGCATCATTGTACACAACCGATTATGGATTTTTTCAACATTGCCGGAACTGTTCGTGCAAGTTTTGCGGTTTATAACACTTTGGAAGAGATTGATATTCTGGTTGAAGGCGTGAAAAAAGCGCAAAGAATGTTGGTTTAAACCAATTCAAATACAAACTAAAAACCCTTTCAAATTTGGAAGGGTTTTCTATTATCTGACAAATTGTATTGTTTTTTCCTGTGGCATAGCTCTTGCGAAATTATACTCCAACATAGAACCAGATTGATTTTCTAAGAAATATAGAGAAACAATTTTTATATTAATTAAGATTAATGACATTATGTCATCAACTGTATTATGACAGAATTTGAAAATATCAATTTTGAAGAGATCCTAGACGATGGTCTCGGAATCATCGCAGAAGAAATTAATTTTTCGGACTTAGATGAGATAGAGAACCATCAGTCTCAAGACCTTTTCCCGATTCTTCCTGTAAGAAATATGGTAATGTTCCCGTCTGTGGTTACACCAATTACCGCTGGAAGGGAAAAATCTAAAAAATTGCTGGAAGATGCACAAAAGGAAAATAAATTTATAGGAATTATCTGCCAAAAAAACCCAAATGAGGAAAATCCAACAGAGAAAGACCTTTACCTTATCGGAACTTTGGCAAAGGTCATCAAGATCATCAAACTTCCGGAAGGCAATATTACAGCCATTACGAGAGGTTATTACCGATTCAAAATCAAAAAAATGGTTTCTAAGGAACCTTATTTTATTGCCAAAATCATAACTCAAAAAGATTTTAAACCAAAAGATAAGGAAGAATTTTTGGCTTTGATGGACAATATCAAAGAGCTTGCAGAAAAAATCATTAATATTGATCCAAATATTCCAAATGCTGCTCAGTTTGCGCTTAAAAACATAGAAGGCGAAGAAGAGCTGTTGAATTTTGTTTCTGCCAACGGTAATTTTTCTTCTGACAAAAAACAAAAATTGCTAGACGAAAAGACATTGATTGGACGGGCTAACGCTTTATATGAAATGATGCACGATGATTACCGTCATTTGGAATTAAAAAATCAGATTCATCAAAAAACAAGCAAAGATCTTGACAAACAGCAAAGAGAGTATTTCCTGAACCAGCAGATTAAAACCATTCAGGAAGAGTTGGGTGGTGGCGCCGAATCTGATGTAGATGAGCTCAAGAAAAAAGCGGGAAAAATCTCTTGGAGTAGTGACGTTGAAAGTCACTTCCAGAAAGAATTGCAAAGGCTTCAGCGGCAGCATCCAAACTCGCCAGATTATAATGTTCAGCGAAATTATTTGGACTTTTTTACAGATTTGCCTTGGGAACACTATTCTAAGGATCATTTTGATCTCAACAAAGCCGAAAAGTTTCTAGATAAAGAACATTTTGGATTAGAAGATATCAAGAAAAGAATTTTGGAACACATCGCTGTTTTGAAATTGAAAAATGATATGAAATCTCCGATTCTTTGTCTAGTTGGGCCTCCAGGAGTTGGAAAAACGTCGCTTGGAAAATCAATTGCAGATTCTTTGGGTAGAAAATACGTTCGGGTTTCTCTCGGAGGTTTGCATGACGAAAGTGAAATCCGTGGGCACAGAAAAACGTATATCGGGGCGATGGCGGGAAGAATACTCCAATCTATCAAAAAATCCAGAACATCTAATCCTGTGATCATTTTGGATGAGATTGATAAGATTGGACAGGGAATTCATGGGGATCCAAGTTCAGCCTTATTAGAAGTCCTTGATCCTGAACAAAATAACAACTTCTACGATAATTTCCTCGAAATTGGTTACGATCTTTCGAAAGTGATGTTTATTGCAACAGCTAACTCATTGTCCTCCATTCAGCGTCCTCTTTTGGACAGGATGGAAATCATCAGCATTGCAGGTTATACTTTGGAAGAAAAAATTGAGATTGCTAAAAGACACTTAATCAAAAAACAACTTCAGGAAAATGGTTTGGATGCCAAATCACTGAAAATCGGCAATGCTCAACTAAAACATATCATTGATGCTCATACTTCTGAAAGTGGGGTGAGAACTTTTGAAAAAAGAATTGCAGGAATTGCGCGCTGGGTTGCTTTGCAGATGGCTATGGAAAAGCCATATAACCCAAAAATATCTATTGAAAAAGTGGATGAAATTCTTGGTGTTCCTAGACCGAAAACATTGTCGGAGATTACAGATGTACCTGGTGTTGTAACTGGTTTAGCTTGGACAAGTGTTGGTGGTGACATTTTATTCATCGAGAGTATTCTTTCCAAAGGAAAAGGAGGTCTTACAATGACCGGAAATCTTGGAAATGTGATGAAAGAATCTGCGACAATTGCTCTAGAATTCATCAAAGCCCATTTTGAAGAACTCGGAATTTCGGAAGATGATATTGAAAAGAAAAACATCCACGTTCACGTTCCAGAAGGCGCAACGCCGAAAGACGGACCTTCCGCCGGAATCGCAATGCTGACTTCTATGGTTTCTAGCTATAAAAATAAAAAAGTAAAATCTCATTTGGCAATGACTGGCGAGATTACACTTCGTGGAAAAGTTCTTCCAGTTGGTGGGATTAAGGAAAAATTGTTGGCTGCAACAAGAGCCGGCATCAAAGAAGTGATTCTTTGTGAGGCGAACAGAAAAGATGTGGAGGAAATTAAAAAAGATTACCTGAATAATCTGAAAATTAATTATGTTAATAATATGAGTGAGGTTATTGAAATCGCATTGAAATGAAATAACTTGACATAGCCTATAAGTTATCCGTCCTAACCAGACGGATATTTTTATTTTACAAAAGTTGTCAAAAGATAATCTTCATACCCCAAAAAAAAGTTTATTTAAAACTCGCTTCCACGATTTCTCATCCCATCGATGGATGCTGAATATATCATCAAGAAAAAAAATGAAACCTTATTTAGCTGAAAATTAAAGGGAAGATAATATTCTCTGTTTTATCATAATTTCTCAATAGCTTTCAGAACCCGATCTTTCTCAGAAGCTATTGCTTCCAGGTGATCTGTTTTATATTCCAGAAATTGTTTTGGTTCCGAAGCATTGCTGTAAAGGAGCATGCCTTGCTCGAAAGGAACTGTTTTATCATTTTTACTGTAGATAAAGAGTTTAGGAAGTCCGGCGAGAGATTTTACATCTTCTTTTGCAGAGTAAGGAGAAACAACAAATTTCTCAATAACTTCCTTATACTCGGGCTTAAAAAAAATTGCAATATCTGTGAATGATGACATGCCGCCATCCAAAATAAGACCTGATATTTTCGATAGGTTATCTTTTGCCAGGTGCGTTGCGATCTGAGATCCTAAGGAAGCGCCATAAAGATAAATTTTTGTATTGCTGATGTCTTTTCTCAATAAAAGATAATCAAACATTTTCTGGCCATCCGCAGCCACATTAAGATGTGTTGGTTTTCCTGTAGATTTTCCATAACCTCTCATATCGATCATGACAACCTGAAATCCTGCTTCCACAAAAGGTTTTGTCATAAACTGATAGGTCGATATATTGCCGCCTGCACCGTGGAAAAAAAGGATTGTTTTTTTGATTTGTTTTGACTCCGGCTTTAGAACCACTGCTGTTATCGTGTCACTTTCAACGGGAAGGCTGATGTTTTCAATGTTTTTGAATTCTAACGTTTTCATTTCTTTTTTAGGCTGATAGAATTTGTCATCCATCTGAGCTTTGGAGAAGAACGAAACTAATACTAAAAATAATGAGAAGAATAATGATGTTTTCATAGCTGTTGAATTATTTATTTGATGGTTCAAAGATAGAGCGGCAGGATCTCTAAAAGAAATTAATCCGACTGAACCGTACAAAATAATGACTGAATTGTAAAATCATCATACAAAAAAAGAGACTTGCGAATAAGTCTCTTTATATATAATCAATCAGTTTAATCCTTCATTCTGGCGATGACATCTATTCCGCCTTTGGTCTTGTCACCAATCTTACAAAGGATCTCCGTATCAAGCGGAAGGAAGACATCCATCCTAGATCCGAATTTGATAAATCCAAACTCGTGTCCTGCTTTTGCTTTGTCTTCGATGTTACAATAGAAAACAATTCTTCTGGCGACATAACCAGCAATCTGTCGAAAAACGACTTGATGGTTCGTCATACTTTTTACCGCCACAGTTGTTCTTTCATTTTCCGTGGAAGATTTTTCGTGCCACGCTACCAGATATTTTCCTGGATGGTATTTTTTGTAGGTCACATCTCCACTCACAGGATATCGGCAGATATGAACATTGAGCGGCGACATAAAAATAGAAACCTGGATGCAATTGGCTTTCAGCACCTCATCTTCGAAAACTTCTTTAATCATCACCACTTTACCATCAACAGGTGCTACTACGTTTTCGGTATGATCCAGAATTGCTCTGTACGGAACCCGGAAAAACCAGAAAATAAGTCCTAACATTATCAAAAGAGGGATCATAATCACCAATGACCAAAGGTGCAGGTAATAAATGGAAACTGCCCCGACAAATGCAATAAACAGTATTGCAACGATCAATGTACCTTTCGATTCTTTATGTAATTTCATATGCTGTTTCTAAAATAATTTTTCTAAAATAAAATAGAGATAAATAACCGGCGCACAGATTATGAAGCTGTCTAACCTATCCAAAACGCCACCGTGACCGGGAATAATCTTTCCGCTGTCTTTGACTGCAAAACTACGCTTTAGCTGACTTTCTACCAAATCACCTAATGGAGCAAAGATAGAAACCAGCAATCCGACAACCATCC
>DLND01000170.1:0-14988 GCA_002476905.1 Flavobacteriales bacterium UBA7519 | reverse complement strand
GACAACCATCCAGTTACCTCTCAATTCAGGAAAGTACTGCTCTACAAAGAATCCTAAAACCAATGTGAGTACTACGCCACCCGCAAACCCTTCCCACGTTTTTTTGGGGGAGATTTTAGGCGCCATCTTATGTTTTCCAAAAAATTTTCCTGTGAGATAAGCAAAAGTATCGCTGCTCCAGATCAAAACAAAAAGCATAAATACCTCTAAAGTAAAAGATTTTTCCGAATCAAGCGTGCTGAATTTTGGCAAGCCTAGAGCAAAACCAAATGGCAAAGCGAGATAAACTACAGTGAAAATCAGTTTTCCGTTTTCAAAATAAAGCTCTTTGGGAAATTTAAATAATGTGATCGCGGCTATTGGGATCAGTGCCAGAGAAAGCATCTCGCTCAGATTGACATTGAAGAAAAAACCGTGATAAAAAAACCGTTTCGTGAAAGTGTAGTAAATAAATGCTGCAATCGGAAAAACAAGCCATTTATAGATACTGTTATCAAATTTCATGATTCTCACGCATTCCAAAATGCCAACGGCAAAAAAGAATGTAATCAGTCCATAAAAAAGATATTGCTGTTTAACTTCCGGAAGAAAGCTACTGAACAGATATGCGCCGACTGGCGTGGTACAAATGGCTATGAGCAGAACATAAACAAGTCCCGACAATGAGCGCTGAAAAAAATTTTTATCCAAAGCTAAAATTTAATCTTCCAGCAAAAGTAAGAAAAGTTTGGTATTATCCTTATTAGGTGTATCCAATTTGGACTGACTTCCGCTTATTGAGGTAAGGTTTTTAAGATTTCCTGCACGTTTTACCTTCATCATAGCTTCATTCAGATTGCTTGCAATTTGTGAAACATTAGCCATAATAATGATTTTGCTTGGCAAGCGAGAGGAATGATAATGAAGGATATTGTTGTGAGACAACATGATTCTGCCATCAAACGCTATCAGATACTCGCAGGTAATAAATGCGGCATCATTATCTTCTGTAAGTTCTGGAGAATATTTGCATTTGATAACATCAAGAAAATTTCTTAGATCTTGATCCCAGCAGAACACATCATTAATCTGTTCTATCTTGATGATCTGGTTCAGGGTCTGCAAAGCTTCAGACTCATCTGCACAATAATTAAAGAATCCCCCGGAATGCGTAAAGAGCTGGGCAAACTTGTAGTCCAGATCTGCATCACGAAGTTGATCCGAAAGTTTGGTAACATCCGACTCTTCTTCCTCAGACTGATTCATTATTTTATTAACGAATTTCTTGAACAGGCTCAATTATTGTGATTTTTTTGGTTTATTAATTACAAATGTAAAGAATAATTATAATAATCTAAAAACCAAAATATTGTTTTAATAAAAAAAATCCTGGCGAAACCAGGATTTTTTTATATAAAATGAGTTTTATAAAATTAACTCTCTGTATTTAAGACGTTTCCAGCATCTGCGGGATTGTCTAAACTTGACACCGGTTTTTCTGTCAATTCCGGATCCCAAGCTCTTTTTCCGAAAATTTCTTCAAGATCTTCACGAAAAATTACTTCTTTGTCTAATAACTTCTGTGCCAGTGCATCCAATTTATCTCTATTTTCGGTAAGGATATTAACTGCTCTTTGATATTGCGTTTCGATTAATTTTCTAATCTCCTCATCTATCACTTTGGCCGTCTGTTCGGAATATGGTTTTCCGAAGTTGTATTCCGACTGGCCTGAGCTGTCATAGTAAGAAATGTTTCCAACTTTATCATTAAGACCATAAATTGTAACCATAGCCTGAGCTTGTTTGGTCACTCTTTCCAGATCGGACAAAGCACCTGTAGATATATTTCCAAAAACAACCTGTTCCGCAGCTCTACCGCCCAAGGTCGCACAGATCTCATCTAACATCTGTTCTGTGGTGGTTAACTGTCTCTCTTCGGGAAGATACCAAGCTGCACCCAGAGAACGACCTCTTGGCACGATGGTAACCTTCAATAATGGTGCAGCATGCTCTACCAACCAAGAAATTGTTGCATGACCAGCTTCGTGGAAGGCCACTCTTTTCTTTTCCGAAGGTTTTATTGCTTTATTTTTCTTCTCAAGACCGCCGATTATTCTGTCCACAGCATCTAAGAAATCTTGTTTTGTAACCGACTCGTGTGAGTTTCTAGCAGCGATAAGAGCCGCTTCGTTACAAACGTTTGCAATATCTGCTCCGCTGAATCCCGGTGTTTGCTTAGCTAGAAATTCTCTGTCAATATTCGGATCGAGTTTAATCTTTGCCAAATGAACGTCGAAAATCTGTTTTCTTTCATGCAGTTCCGGCAAATCAACATAAATTGACCTATCAAAACGCCCAGCTCTCATTAATGCTTTATCCAGAATATCTGCTCTGTTGGTGGCCGCCATCACAATAACGTTGGTGTCTGTTCCAAAACCATCCATTTCTGTAAGAAGCTGGTTTAACGTATTTTCTCTTTCGTCGTTTCCGCCTGAAAAATTATTTTTGCCTCTAGCTCTACCAATAGCATCAATTTCATCGATAAAGATAATCGCCGGAGATTTTGCCTTAGCTTGAGCAAAAAGGTCTCGTACTCGGGATGCTCCAACACCCACAAACATTTCTACGAAATCTGAACCAGACAATGAGAAGAAAGGAACTTTTGCTTCACCAGCCACAGCTTTTGCGAGCAATGTTTTACCTGTTCCCGGAGGACCTACTAGAAGAACACCTTTTGGAATTTTACCACCTAATTTGGTATATTTTTCAGAGTTCTTAAGGAAATCTACGACTTCCTGAACTTCTTCTTTTGCACCTTCCAAACCGGCAACATCCTTAAATGTTACCTGGATTTTATCCTTTTCATCGAACAGCTTAGCTCTGGATTTTCCTATGCTGAAGATCTGACCGCCAGGACCGCCTGCGCCACCGCCCATTTTTCTGAAAAGGACGAAATAGAATAACGCCATAATCCCAATCCAGAATAATGCTGTAAAGAGAAGATCTGAGAAAAAGCCCTGACTCTTCCCGAATTCCATTCTTGCCTGTTTAGGAAGCTTGGAATTGATCCTATCAAACTTTTCCTGGAAATATCTCAAGTCACCATAAGTTAATACAAAATCCGGACTCGGCTTCACGTTAATCATAGAAAGCGGATCGCTTTTCTTTTCGCCTTTTTGCAGTTCGGCCTTTGCCTCCTTAGTAAGGTAAACATCCGCCTTAAAGCTATCTCTGTAAACCATTACTTCATTGACTTTGCCTTGCTGAACCAATCCGTAAAATTCTTTTTCATCTATATTTTTCACCATAGAATCTCCCAATAATCCCGGAAGAAATATGAGTAAAATAATTCCTAATAAAACTGGTATGAACCAATTGAATCCCTTATTATTCATTTTTGCTTTTTAAAAAAATTTATTGATGCCTATATTGCATCTTTAGCTTTCGATTTTTGTGATCTTAGCATCGCCCCAAAGTTCTTCTATATCATAGTAATCACGTATCTGTTTTTGGAACACGTGCACTACAACGGAAACGTAATCTACCAAAACCCACATCGCATTTTCCGTTCCTTCTACATGCCAAGGTCTTTCTCTGATATCATTTCTGACTTTTTTTTCTATGTTGCCTGCTATTGCAGAAACCTGCGTATTAGAGTTTCCGCTGCAGATGACAAATGTCTCTGCTACTGAATTTTCTATGCCCGACAGATCAAAGATCTGAATATCTTCTCCTTTTGTATCCTGAATCGCTTCTACGATCTTGTCGACTAATAATTGTTTTTCTGTACTTTTACTCATTCAAAAAAATTGTGTAATTGCAAATTTATTGATTTTTATCTATTTATCTTTGTTTAGTGCCTCATAATCTCATAAAGTTTTCATAAATGAACCGTCTACTCTATCTCGAAAATTGTGTTTCTACGCAAGACGAAATCATAAACCTCATTAATGAAGACGAAACAACCGCCGTTTTTACCTTTAATCAAACCAAAGGCCGCGGCCAATATGGTAATAAGTGGGAAGTAATTCCGAACGAAAACCTTGCTTATTCTATAGCTGTAATGAGTAATAAGATAAGGATTTCCGGTGTATGCCTCAATTATTATACCGCCATTATCGTAAGGGATTTTCTAGACAATATGACAAAAGTATCTGCATGCATAAAATGGCCAAATGACATCATCCTGAACGGAAAAAAGGTTTGTGGGATCCTCATCGAGAAAACAAAAAAGAACGGTAACGACTATTTTATTATCGGTATTGGAATTAATATCCTTCAAAAAGATTTTAGCAATCTGCCAAAAGCCGGCTCAATACTTTCTGTTACAGGCGTCAATATTGATTTGATGACGTTTATTCAGGATTTTCATACTTACTTTATTTCCAGAATTATGAATATCCCGGATGAAGAAAAAATTCTTGAACAATATAATTTACATCTTTTTAAAAGGGATACAATTTCGGTCTTTCAGAAAAACAGAGTGCGACAAAATGGCATAGTTAAAAACGCTGACAATGCCGGATATCTGTGGATTGATTTAGAAAATGAAGGATTACAAAAATTCTTTCATAAAGAAATCGAAATGCTTTATTGAGTTTACTGATTAGCTCTTTTGATGTAGAGATATGCAGCTATAGGGGCAAAAACGATGTTTGGCAGCCACATAGCCAGCAACGGTGGTAATGTCTTATTCTCAGAAACGACATTAAGAACCTGAAACGAAAATACGAACAGAAACGCCAGAGCAATTCCCAAAGCAAGATTCAGCCCAAGCCCGCCACGTTTTTTCTGCGAAGACAAAGATAATCCCAAAAAAGTCAAAATAATAATAGAAAACGGCATAGATGTCCTTTGGTACAGCTCGTTATAAAAAGAAGTAACATTGCTGTTTCCTTTCATTTTTTCACGTTTTATCATTTCAATCAGTTCAGGAGTTGTTTTGTTCTGCGCAACCAAAACATCCGGAAAGAGCTCCGATGGCGGCATCTTAAAATCCTGTATTTTAGACGTTCCATTTGCCAGCAACTCAGTATCATCTTTTCTCACGGTTCTCTCGGAGAAATTATTTACTATAAAGTGCTTTTTCTTCGGCTCCCACTGGATATCCATAGCTGTGATCTGATAGATCAGTTTTTTGTCTTTATCAAACCTCTGATACATATAACCGGAACCGCGGTTTTCTTTTTTATTGTAACTGTTTACAAAAATATATTCGCTGGGATTGAGGTTGGAAGCAATAGTTACATTACCCAGTAGCTTTTCCCTGTTCATCGAATTGTAGGTGTAAGGCTCCAAAACATTTTTTTTGATGTTGGACCAAGGCAAGATGAAATGATTGAGCGCCAAAGTAAAACATGCAATAAGAAGCGATGTGATAAGATAGGGCCTTGCAAACCTGTGAAAACTGGCACCGCTGCTGATGATTGCAACAATCTCAGTATTATTAGCCATTCTGGAGGTAAAGAAAATGACTGTAATGAAAATCAATATCGACATAAATGTCAGTATGAGATTCAGAATCCAGAATGGATAAAAATTGAGAAGAAAATAACCCACCGTAAATCCATTACTCTCTATTCTGGGTGTTTTAGATTGTACATCTACTACCAAGACAATTACAGAAAGCAACATCAGCATAAAAATGAGTGTTCCCAAATATTTTTTAATGACATAAAGATCTATGATTTTCATAAAGTCAGGTAGTGGAGTTAGATGAGGGATATTTACTTTTTAATTTGCTAGAATCCGTTTTACTTTTTACGCTTCACTTTTACTTCCTAAAGCCTTGTCTTCAACTGAGGAATAATCTGCTCTTTCCACTGGTAGAAATCTCCTGCAACAATATGTTCTCTCGCTACTTTCACTAAATCGAGATAAAACGCAAGGTTATGAATCGATGCAATTTGTTTTGCCAGATATTCCTTCGCTACGAAAAGGTGTCTTACATAGGCTTTACTGTATTCTTGGTCCACATAACTTGTTCCAAACTCATCCAAAGGTGAAAAATCTGTTTTCCATTTTTCATTTTTCATATTCATTACGCCCTGCCAAGTGAATAGCATTGCATTTCTGGCATTTCTCGTCGGCATCACACAATCCATCATATCTACCCCAAAACCAATGCTTTCCAAGATGTTCCAAGGTGTGCCAACACCCATCAGATATCTTGGTTTGTCTTTTGGTAAAATGTCCGTTACTTCATTCGTAATTCTGTACATTTCGTCTTCCGGTTCTCCTACGGAAAGTCCACCGATAGCATTGCCATCGGCTCCGGCTTCTGAGATAACCTCGGCCGAAATCCTTCTAAGGTCAGAAAAACAAGAACCCTGAACTATCGGGAACAATCTCTGTTTGTGGCCGTACAATTCTTTGTTTTCTTCTGTCCAGGCAATACATCTCTTTAACCAGCGATGCGTGAGTTCCATTGAGGTTTTCACAGCACTGTAGTCACTTGGGTAAGCAATACACTCGTCAAATGCCATAAAAATATCTGCGCCTATCTGTCTTTGGATCTGCATAGAAACCTCTGGTGACATAAAATGCAGACTGCCGTCGATATGAGATTTGAACCTCACCCCTTCTTCTGTAATTTTTCTGCTTTTTGCCAAGGAAAAAACCTGATATCCGCCGGAATCCGTCAAGATTGGCCTGTCCCAATTCATGAATTTGTGAAGTCCGCCAGCTTGCTCCATAATATCCATTTTTGGACGCAGCATCAGGTGATAGGTATTACCAAGAATAATCTGTGCTTTGATGTCTTCTTTAAGCTCTCTCTGATGCACGGTTTTTACAGATGCAACCGTTCCTACCGGCATAAAAATGGGGGTTTGAATGGTTCCGTGATCTGTAGTGATAACACCTGCTCTCGCTTTTGATTCCGAGTTTTTTTCGATTTCAAAAAATTTCATTGTATGTAGTAGATTTCGTCTCCGGCTTTTGCCGAACGTCATTCGTATGTTAATAATTCTATCTTGCCTGTGCCGGAATTCCGCTGTTTTCCTTCAGTTTTTTATTGATAAAAGCTTCGGCATTAGGATCTTTTGACACTATAATTTTCTGTGCCTCTTCCAGAATCTCTTTCATAGTGTCCGGATCGGTCATATAATATTTATAGCTATCCGTAAATAGTTGCCCTTTAATATTATATTTTTTCAGGATAAATCTTGTGGCATTTTCTGTATTGATATTACCGCCTATGGTATAGCTTTGTTCATTAATGGCAAAATCTGCAATAATCTCAGACATTTTTTCCTCAGATAAAATATCTTTCGGCTTTTCTATTGCTTCAGTACAGGATAATGTAAAGATCGCAAGAAATAAATATGCAATAAAAAATCTCATCCTATAATTTCCCGATTAAACTTTTCCATTTTAGATTCAGAACACCAAAAACAGCTTCCTTGATAATTCCGCCATTCATTTTACTTTCGCCTTCCGTTCTATCCGTAAAGATTATAGGCACCTCTACGATTTTTAGATTTTTCTTGAATACCCTGTATTTCATCTCCACCTGGAAACCATAGCCTTTCAGCTTGATCTTATCCAGCCCGATCGCTAAAAGTGTTTCTTTGCGAAAGCAGACAAAACCAGCCGTAGTATCATGGATTGGCAACCCCAGCACAAATCTTACATATTTTGAGGCAAAGTAAGAAAGCAACACTCTTCCCATTGGCCAATTCACAACATTCACGCCCTGAGAGTAGCGGGAGCCCACCGACATATCTGCACTTTTACATGCTTCATATAGTTTTGTCAGATCTTTTGGATTATGAGAAAAATCGGCATCCATCTCAAAAATAAAATCATAATCGTTATGAATCGCCCACTGAAAACCGTGGATGTAGGCTTTGCCCAGCCCATCTTTTATTTTTCTAATCGTAAGATGAAGTTGCAACGGATATTTTTCACGAAGTTTTTTAACGATCTCAGCCGTTCCATCCGGTGAAGAATCATCTACCACCAACACGTGGAAATCTTGCTGCAGAGCAAAAACCGCCGAAATAATCTTTTCGATGTTTTCTTTCTCGTTATAAGTCGGAATAATGACAAGCTTCTTCATCCAGTAAAATAATTTGCAAAGATAATCTTTTACAGGCTAATGTTTTTTCAGAGTAAAATAAATTAACTTTTTTTAACCCGTACAAAACCCTTATAGCTGTAGGCGCTGCATTTTTAATATCCTTGATACAAATTAAAATTTATATTATTTTATCCTCGTAAACAAAGCTTTGGACATATTTTTTATTAATTTTGAAAATCATCAAAAAATAAAAATGAAACGATTCTCAATCCTGACTGCAGCCGCAGTCGTTTTCTACACAGGAGTCAATGCACAGTCTATGGCAAAACATAATTACCCAAAAGCCCAGAAAGGTAATCAAACCGACAATTATTTCGGGACACAGGTCGCAGATCCTTTCCGTGATCTGGAAAATGATTCCGAAGCTACAAAAAAATGGGTAGACGAAGAGGTGGCTTATAGCCAAAACTATCTCTCCAAAATCCCTTTCAGAGAAACCATTAAGAATCAGTTGCGGGACATCTGGAACTATGAAAAAATAGGAGCACCCTTCAAAGAAGGTGATTATACTTATTATTACAAAAATAACGGGTTACAAGCACAATCGGTACTTTACAGAACTAATAACAAAACCAAAAAAGTCGAGGTTTTCCTAGATCCTAATACGTTTTCTGAGAAAGGCACTACCTCACTTTCCAACCTGTCGTTCAACAAAAAAGGGAATCTTGCCGCCTACTCTATTTCTGAAGGTGGAAGCGACTGGAATAAAATCATCATCATCGATGCCATCAGCAAAAAACAAATTGATGAAACAATTGTGGATGTGAAATTCAGTGGCATTGCTTGGAAAGGTGATGAAGGTTTCTACTACTCCAGCTATGACAAACCAAAAGAAGGAACGGTTCTTTCCGGAATGACGGATAAACACAAGGTTTATTTCCATAAACTGGGCACAAAACAATCCGAAGATCAGCTGATTTTCGGCGGCGAAAAAACACCCAGAAGATATCTGTCTGCAGGTGTTTCAGAAGATCAGAGATTTCTCATCATCTCTGCAGCCAACGCAACCAACGGAAACGAACTGTATATAAAAGATCTGAAAAACGGTGGCGATTTTGTGCAAATCAACAAAGGTTTTGACATCAATGCTAATATTGTGGATACTCAGGGTGATGATCTTTTCATCTTCACGGATAAAGATGCTCCGAATATGAAGCTTGTAAAAGTAAGCATCAAAAATCCAAGCCCAGAAAACTGGAAAGATGTGATCCCAGAAACGGAGAATGTACTCAGCGTTTCTGAGGCTGGCGGTTACTTCTTCGGAAAATATATGAAAGATGCCATCAGCCTTGTGAAGCAATTTGACAAAACGGGGAAAATGGTAAGAGAAATTGCATTACCAGGCAAAGGAACGGTTTCTGGATTTGGCGGCAAAAAAGAGGATAAAGATATCTATTACTCATTTACCAACTATATTACGCCGGGAACTATTTACAAGTATAATGTAGCGTCAGGAAAATCGGAGATCTACCAGAAGCCAAAAGTAAAATTCAGCCCGGAAGATTATGTGTCCGAACAGGTTTTTTACACTTCAAAAGATGGTACAAAAATTCCGATGATGATCAACTATAAGAAAGGAAAAAAGCTGGATGGTAAAAATCCCACCCTTCTTTATTCCTATGGTGGATTCAACATCAGCCTTCAGCCTGCATTCTCGGTTGTGAATGCGATCTGGATGGAAAATGGCGGAATCTATGCGGTTCCAAACATCCGAGGCGGTGGCGAGTATGGCAAGAAATGGCACGATGCAGGCACAAAACAGCAAAAGAAAAATGTGTTTGAAGATTTCATTGCTGCCGGCGAATATCTGCAGGCAAAAGGTTACACTTCCAAAGAATATATGGCGCTCTCAGGCCGTTCCAACGGCGGTTTGCTAGTGGGTGCGACGATGACGATGCGACCGGATCTGGCAAAAGTGGCGTTCCCCGGAGTTGGTGTTCTGGATATGCTGCGATACAATAAGTTCACAGCCGGAGCGGGCTGGTCCTACGATTACGGAACCGCTGAAGACAGCAAGGAAATGTTCGAATACCTCAAGTCTTACTCACCTGTTCACAACGTAAAAGCCGGAACCTGCTACCCTTCTACTATGATTATCACGAGTGATCATGATGATCGTGTGGTTCCTGCACACTCCTTCAAATTCGGGGCAGAGCTACAGGAAAAGCAAGCTTGCAGCAATCCGATATTACTCAGAATTGAAAAAAATGCAGGTCATGGTGCAGGAAGATCTACAGAACAGATCATTGGTGAAAATGCTGACCTGCTCAGTTTTGCACTTTATGAAATGGGAATCAGATCTCTGAAATCATCAAAATAATACTTAGAGGCTGTTTAAATTTGTAATTTATTTTTAACAGTAAGAAAATTAAGGTAATTTAGCTTAAATTTCTTAATGAAAATCAATTGATGATTTCTTAATAATAAGTGACTTAATTCACTGAAATCATTAATGTTAAAGTAGAAAACAAACAAAGTTTATTTTGATTTAGAAAATTAAGAGAAAGCAATAAAATTTAAATAGGCTCTTAAAATCCTGAAAAATTTCAGGATTTTTTTGTTTTCAGAATTAGTGAAAAATATCAACCAAAAGTCATTACGAATATGATATTTCTCTTCTTCTTATATGTGATTGTAACATCATTAAATCCTAACTTTACAATAAAAATTGAAATTATGGATGATTTTCTGGCTGCCCGATCTCAGATGGCCGTTTCACTGGGCTTCCACATCATATTTTCCTGTGTGGGAATGGTAATGCCGTTTTTGATGGCTTTTTCTCATTACAAATACCTTAAAACAAAAGATGAGGTTTATAAAGGTCTCACCAAAGCATGGAGCAAAGGTGTCGCCATTCTATTTGCAACAGGTGCTGTTTCCGGCACGATGTTATCCTTTGAGTTAGGATTACTCTGGCCTAAATTTATGGAACACGCTGGCCCGATATTCGGAATGCCGTTTTCCTTGGAAGGAACAGCCTTTTTCATAGAAGCGATTGCCATTGGCTTTTTCCTTTACGGCTGGGAAAAGTTCAATAAGTGGTTTCACTGGTTTTGTGGTGTGGTGGTTGGCGTCAGCGGATTAGCTTCAGGTATTTTGGTTGTTGCTGCGAATGCGTGGATGAACAGTCCTGCTGGTTTCGATTATATTAATGGAGAATATCTGAATATTGATCCGATAAAAGCGATGTTTAATGACGCTTGGTTTCCACAGGCATTTCATATGACGGTAGCTGCTTTTGCGGCAACAGGATTTGCGGTAGCGGGTATTCACGCTTTAATGGTTTTAAAGAAAAGAAATGTCAGTTTTCATAAGAAAGCATTCAGGATCTCCGCAGGTTTTGCTATTATAGGTGCGCTTCTGGCGCCCATCAGCGGAGATATTGCAGCGAAGTCTGTCGCCAAAAGACAACCTGTAAAACTGGCAGCAATGGAAGCGCATTTCGAAACTGAAAAAGGTGCGAGTTTCGTCATTGGCGGAATTCCGGATGAGGAAAATGAACAAATCAAATACGCTATAAAAGTTCCGAAAGTATTAAGTTTTCTCGCTTGGGGCGATTTTGATGCTGAAGTGAAAGGTCTGAAAGATTTTCCAAAAGACCATTGGCCACCGGTAGCAGTCGTTCATTATGCTTTTCAAATTATGATATTTTTTGGAAGTGTGATGATGTTAATTGGATTCGTTTACCTCATCGCCACTTTTTGGAAAAAAGAATGGCTGACCAAAAGCTGGTATTTAAAAATGTTTGTTGCAGCAATTCCATTCGGTTATATCGCATTAGAAGCGGGTTGGACAGTAACAGAAGTTGGCAGACAGCCGTGGATCATTTATGGCATTATGAAAACCATCGATGCAGTGACACCGATGCCGGGAATCCAATATTCTTTCTACTTTTTTACATTGATTTTCATTTCGTTATCACTGATTATCATATTTTTACTTTTGAGACAAATCAAAATGGTTCCGAAACTGTATGACCCAACAGACCCGAATTATAATCCTAAAAACAAAACGCTATGATTTACGTTGTTATTGCATTTCTTTGGATTTCAATCTGTCTTTATGTGATTACCGGCGGGGCAGATTTCGGGGCAGGAATTATCGAACTGTTCTCAAAAAAAACTTATCGTGACAAAACAAAAAAGATAATGTCCAAATCTATCGCACCAATCTGGGAAGCGAATCATATGTGGCTGATAATTGCTGTTGTGATTTTATTTGTTGGATTTCCGACTATTTATACTACTGTTTCTACCTATCTTCATATCCCTGTTGTTCTGATGCTAATTGGCATTATTGCCAGAGGAACAGCTTTTACCTTCAGGAATTACGATGCAGTGGATGACAGTTGGCAGAAAATTTATACGCAAATCTTCTACTATTCCAGCCTGCTGACGCCTTTCTTTCTGGGGATTATCGCTGCAGCCACGATTTCTGGCTCTATTGATACGGAGGCCAAAGATTTTTTAGGTCTTTATATCTTCAGTTGGCTCAATCCTTTTGGAATATCTGTTGGTTTTTTTACTGTTTCCTTGTGTGCTTATCTAGCCTCACTATTTTCTTTGCACGAAGCCCGTTTTAGTGATGCATTGTCTGTTATGGTAAAGAAAGCGCGAGAAACTGCTGTTTATGTTGTAGCAACCGGTATCTTAGTTTTTTTAAGCGCTTACTATTCTCAAATTCCATTGCTCAACTGGATTTTCTCAAAAGCACTTGGCATCGTCGTAATTACATTGGCGACCATTAGCCTTTTGTTCACCAATGAAGCCATTAAGAAAAAACAGTTTTTATTAGTGCGGGCATTCGGAGGTTTTCAGATTATTATGATTTTGGTTGCAGCGACATATCAGCATAATCCGAATATTGTTTTATTTGCAAACGGTACGCATCTTTCGCTTTTCGATGAAAGTGCGGCTCCAAAAACGATTGCTGCGCTTGGCTGGGCCTTGGTTCTTGGGAGTATATTTATTTTACCTTTTTTATTTTATCTGCTGATTTCTTTTGGTGACCAGAGCCGGAAATCAAAGGCGAAAAGCTGATCTATTGAAATGTCTTAATTATTGTTTAAATACATTTAAAAGCAGTTATGGCAACAAAAAAAGACAGAAAAAATCGCTCTGCGACTACAAAATTGACTAATGGTCTTATTTTTGATATCTGAATTTTATTAGTCAAAAATAAACTTACACTTATGAAAAAACTATTATTAGCATTCGGACTTTTCGCCGGTGTTCTATCTTATGCACAGGCTTGGACAGGAAAAGGCGACCAAAAACTCCAGGTAGGTCTAAATGCTTGGGGTAACGGAACCGGTATTACCGGAACTTATGACTATGGTTTATCAAAAATCGTTTCATTAGGAGGTGGAGCAAATATTTACTTCAGTGATTATAAAGATGATAACAAGGATAATAACTTCTTCATTTTCGGTAGAGTTAATTTCCACTTACAAGATCCTTTGAACTTGCCGAGCCAGTGGGACATCTATCCGGGTGTAGATCTTGGAGTTTTGGGTAGCGATTTCGCACTGGGTGTTCACTTAGGTGTGCGCTACTTCTTCAATGACAGCGTGGGTGCTTACATCGAGGCTGGTAACAATGGAAGCATTGGGGTTTCTTTCAACTTCTAAATTCTACACCAAATCATATATTGAAAAGCATTCCAGAATTTCAGGAATGCTTTTTTATAGCTCAACAGCATTGTTATAATGATTGAGTTTTTATTTTTCGCGGGTTTCCTGCTTTTTCAGTTTCTTCATCAATTCTGCAACCTTGTCCTTGTTAAGGCATAAAAAATCGATTCATCTTTCAACATCCGTTGCATTGGAATCTGTAATCGGTTTGTAAGTCAGTTCGTATTAAAATCTATGAACCTGAGCGCTTGCTAATTAGAAGATTAACAAGAGACTTACAATAATTACATTTTTCATTCTTTCATTTTAATATTTTTATTCTGTTGCGGCAAAGGAACATAACCGTCATCGTTGATTACTTTAGGAAACTCGTGGTTTTGCCATCTGGTTTTGGCGTCTTCAATCAATTCTAACGAACTAGCTACAAAGTTCCAATAGATGTATCTTGGTTCCGGAAAAGGTTCACCTCCGAAAATATAAACAGTAGAATTCGGTTTTAATGTGAAATGACAAAGCTTGGAATCTTTGGCAATCAGGATGTGTTTCGGCGTGTAAAGATTGCCTTCACTTTCTATGTTTCCTTCTAAGATGTAAAGAGAAGATTCGCCAAAAAGATAATCGCCAAGAATGATTTCCCGATCTTCCTGAAGTGTATTTTTAACTTCCAAGAAATACAGCGGCGAATAAGTAGGAACCGGAGATTTTCGGCCAAGGATTTCGCCAGCGATTAATTTATAATTGATTCCATTATCTATCCAACTTGGGATATCTTCTTTGTTGATATGGAAAAACTCGGGTTCCATAGTTTCCAGTTCTTTTGGAAGCGCCACCCAAATCTGTAATCCGTGGAGGTTTTTATCAGTAGTTCTGAGATATTCTGGTGTTCTTTCGGAGTGAGCAACACCCTTTCCGGCAGTCATCCAATTGACAGCGCCTTCTTTGATTTCGATTTCTGTTCCAATGGAATCTCTGTGCATAATGCTTCCTTCAAACAAAAATGTCAAAGTGGAAAGTCCGATGTGTGGATGTGGCGGAACATCCATATTTTCATAATCTTTGAGCGCAACCGGTCCCATATGATCGATAAATACAAATGGCCCAACGTTTCTCTTTTGACAAAACGGCAACAATCTACCAACTAGAAAATTACCGATATCGGCTGCTCTTTCCTCGATTATCATTTCGATGTTTGACATTATTTCATTTTTAAATTCGATTTAAAATTAAGGATTTCTATCTAATTTTTACCCTTTTGATTTTCCGCTGAATCGCCCGCAGCCCGACCTGAGCGGTT
>DLND01000159.1 GCA_002476905.1 Flavobacteriales bacterium UBA7519 | reverse complement strand
CAGATAGAAATCCGAAAGATTCAGAGCATTATAATAATTATATTGGCTTCTTATAATCTATACCCAAATGAAACTCCCGAGCGCACACCTAGCCATTTGGAATCCAAAGCGATAGTTGCGCCGGACGCATTGGTTGTGACCTTGTAATCAAATAACGAGATATCGAGATCCTGAATATCGTTATTAAGCTGATTTTGTTCCTCAACGCTAAGCGTTCTTCCTGATTTCCCAATGATAGTTCCTGTTGCGCCACCATAGTGACCTCCTATGAACCACACATCCAGTACCCAATTATCTTTTTTACCTAAGAGCCATTGAGCACCGATCATCAACCCAACATTGTTTGAGTTTGTTTTGCCGGAAAAAGCAATCGGAATTTTTTCACCATTGTGCGTTGGGTCTTCTGATGTATAGTTGTAGGTTACATTATCAACATCAAAATGAGAGTATCTATAATATGGAGCGATATAGAATCCGTGACCGTAACCTCGGCCAAGATATATTCTCGGTTCTAGAGTGAAATTACTTCCTCCCATTCTTATATTATTAACATCATCATCTTTAATATACTGGTCTAAAAGCGGCACCTGGCCAGTGGGAATAAACCCGTAAGAAACCTGAACACCCAACCTTTTTGTTATAATTCTTTCGTAAGCAAACTGAAAATTCCGGAAGACAACTCCAGTAAGATTCATTTTTACAAGGTTTCTTTTTTCATCCGTTGGAGGATTTTGTTCCTGAGCTCTCACAGAAAAAGAGCAAAATAATATCAAAAAGACATATAATCTATTCATTACTTATAATTTTTATATCAAATATAAAAATTATCAGAGAAACTTTTAATTTTATATGGATTACTTTGGCTGAATGCTCAAAAAATAGTTTTCCAAGATTTTTCTTTGAGATGTAGTTAGATTTGCTTTGGGATGATAATTGATATAAGAAGGCAAAGGCATCTGCTTACTCCTAATTGTTTCTATAGATTTTTGTATTGCGTTTTGCTTAATATCCTTATTGTATGTTCCCCATTCGGAGAAGTTAAGACATTCTCTTCCTTCATTTATGTGATCCTTAACCGCCCAGGAAATCGGAGCTATATACGCACAGTTCGGATAGACTGTCTCATTAGAATGACAGTCATAGCAAGCATTTTTCAATAATGAACGGACATCTTGCGGCGTTTTATAAATGTCCGTAAAATTATTATTTTTATCAACAGGTTTATTTTCCCTGTCGATGGGAATTAATTGTATAGCCAAGAAAGCTACAGCTACCCACAAAATTATCTTCTTCAATTGACTGACTGTTCTTCTTTAGTTAAATCCCAATTTTCATTAATTTCCCACATCGGACGAATATTAATCTTGGTCATTATATCCTTGTCACCTGCTTTTCTATAAAGATAAACATCTTCCGATAAGGTTTCCGTTGCGAAATCTGAACTGTCCCAGAAACCGTTATCATTATTATCTACCAAAATTCTTAATTTATAAGATGCTGGTTTGAGATTGATAAACTTTATTAATGACTCTTTGGTAAACTTTTGGTAGACGGGTTCATTCTTATCATTCAGCAATTGAATCCAAAAATTATGCTCAGGTTTATTGACAAGATTTACTGTAAAACTTCCGAATTCTTCTGGCTTGGCGGCTTCAAAATCGAAACGAACACTTTCGCTTAATCTGGTAAAAAAAGAAATCACTGTATTTTTCGGAACCGTAAGCTTGTATTTTTTCCCAACGACAAAATCAGATCTCACGATTACCTGTGTAGAATCTGACTCGGAAATCTTTGCCGTGAAGTTCTGCGAGATGCTATCAGATTCCAGTTTCCAGTTTTCCGGCTGAATTTTATTGATGATGTAGTTAGAAGCGAACCTAAAATCAGAACCCGGCGCAAGTTCATTGGAAAAAGGATTCGAAACCGTCATATCTTCCTTCGCTGGTTTCTTGTAGAAGACAGAAACCGTATCCTGTTTTGTTCCGATATCATAAGAAAATTTGAGGTTTTCACTTACAGCTACACCAATATTTTCTTTTCCTGCATCAAACCAAACCTTCACAGAATCCGATCTCAGCTTGTGTGTAACTTTATAATCCGAAGGCTTATCGCCAACAGCTTTCACAATCACTTTATCCGGATTTCCTTCAAAAGTCATTAACACACCACCGGTAGAAATTGCCATTTCCTTGTACTTGATCAGTTTTTTTGACGCAAATGTTTTTAGTCTAAGCCCAGAAATACTTTTTGTCAGATCAATAGCTTCTTTCTGAAAAGATATACTTTCCTTTCCTGAATCAAAAATTGAATTTCCATTTTCATCATCAAATCCGACAATCCTATATTTTCCCGGTGTAAGATAATTTAACTCAAAATAGCCATCAGGATCAGCTTTTGTGATATAGTAAGGCTTCTGGCGGTAATCCATAGAATCTTTGGCCTGGTACAGTCCTACAACGAGGTTTTTCTCTTTACCTTCCGAGTTTTTATCACTACCCAAGGCATCAGAAATAGTTCCACTGATGAAGAGATCATCTATCTTTTCTCCAGTAGAAAAAGCAAAATTGAAATAAGGCAAAGGATTACTCTCATTGAGATCTACGACAGAGTTTCCGAAGTTGAAATTATACGTTGTATTAGCCTGCAACGTATCTTTCCATTGTATCTGGAGGTATTTATTCCCCATGGATGAGGGAATAATCTTGGTGTATTTAATTGGCGGAGAAATAATCAGATTCTTATTGATATCCTTCAGCGTTATATATTCATCAAAATCGATTCTTAATTCTTTAAGATCTCTTGGCACATTAATCCTTGTGGTATCGATATTAGAACTAACCATTTTCGGAGGAATTGTATCTTTATCACCGCCAATGGGCGAACCAACTCTGGCACAACTTACCAAAACCAATGATGCAAAAAGCCAAAGAAGAAACTGCTTCATTATTAAATTATGATGTTAGATTTTAGAAATTAGCCTAAAATCAATTTTACTTAAGCGCAAAAATAAGCAAACTTTGAGACAAAATGCTTTCGTGAATTGTAAAGTAAGTTAAATTGAAAATAAAAAATGAGTTTTAAAATTAAAACTCATTATAAATGTACTTCAAAATATCTTTATCCGTTTCGGTTATTGCAATTTTTCTGCGTTCCATTGCTTTTTCTGCAACTTCGTAAGATTTTTCGAGTTTGAATTTCTCATCACCTTTCATTCCGCCCCAAGAAAAACTATCCACTAAGTTTGGCGGGAAACCAGATTTGAAAATATTAGCTGCAACGCCGACAACCGTTCCTGTATTTAATTGTGTATTGATTGCAGTTTTGGAATGATCACCCATTATCAGCCCACAAAATTGCAAACCTGTATCAAGAAATCTTTTCTTTCTATAATTCCAAAGTTTTACCGAAGCGTAATTATTTTTAAGATTGGATGAATTGGTATCTGCGCCCAGATTACACCATTCTCCAATCACAGAATTACCAACAAAACCATCGTGCCCTTTATTGGAATATCCGAAAATTACAATATTATTGACCTCACCACCTACTTTTGAATGTGGACCAATCGTAGTTCCGCCATATAATTTGGTTCCAAGATTAATTTTTGATTCTTCGCAAAGTGCTAATGAACCTCGGATATTAGAACCCTCCATAATCTCAGCATTTTTTCCAATGTAGATTTTTCCGGTTTTGCAATTGAGGGTTGAAAATTCTATCGTTGCACCTTCTTCTATAAAGAGATTTTCTTTTTCTCCAATAAATCCATTAGTTGAAGACAATTCTTGAGAAGTTCTGCCCTCTGTCAACAATTTGAAATCAAAATCGATGGCTTTATCATTATAAGAAAAAATGTCTGTGGGTTTCTCGATGAAAAATAATTTCTCGTGAATATCCGTCATTTTATTGATTTGATTCAATGAAAAATTCTCCATATTGATGTTTGCTACCAAAACTTCATTCTCATAAACCAGAGCTTCACCGGGCTGAAGTTCTTTAATTTGCTTCAAAACCTCGTCTGAAGGGAAGAAATTAGGAACAATGAAAAGACTTTGTTTAGGTTCCGGCTTTTTGAATTTGTCCTGAAGATAGTTTTCTGTAATGTAGAAAACCTCATCAATATCCAGCAATTTTTTCCATCTTTCTGAAAAAGTCAGGATTCCCATTCGCATTTCTGCAACTGGTCTTGTAAAAGTTAGTGGAAGAAAATCTTCCCAATATTGTGCGTCTGAGAATACTAATTGCATTTTGATAGATGTTAGATGTTAGATGTTAGATGTTAGATGTTAGACGAAGTACGCAAAATCTAATTTCTAACTTCTAAAGGCTAACATCTACCTCCAGCAAAAATAATAAAAAAAGCCTCTCGGAAATCCGAAAGGCTGTGATATTTGCACAAATTGACTAAGATTACTTAGCGAATTTTTTGTATTTGTTCATAAACTTATCAACTCTACCAGCAGTATCAACTAATTTAGTTTTACCTGTGTAGAAAGGGTGAGAAGTTGAAGAGATTTCCATTTTGATTAATGGATATTCAGTTCCTTCGAACTCGATAGTATCTTTAGTTTCAGCTGTAGATTTGCAAAGGAACATTTCTTCGTTGCTCATATCTTTGAAAACTACTAATCTATAATTTTCCGGGTGTATGCCTTGTTTCATTTGGATATACTTTTTTTTAATTATCAAATGTCACCTTTCGGTTTCATTTTCAGAAGTTTAAAATTTGTTATAATATGAGCATCGGATGTAATGGATCCTAACTCTGGTTTTGAGGATGCAAAAATATGAAAACTTTTTTATTTTGCAAACATTTATAAATAAAATTAATCATTTAAAAATAACACAAAACTAGCAAACAGAAGTTTTGTAGAAAATATAGTTTAACAAAAAGGATGCTACGCTTGTGGTAGAGATATAAATTTCAAACTTAATTAAAAGAAGTATGTCATATCCGTTGATCTTTACACAGGCAATTAATTAAAGATTAAATTAAACTCCGAATGAAAAACAAAACCGCCTTCCAGATTGTGAAGGCGGTTTTTTCATTTTTATTTATTTTTAAATTGATTGATGGCATTCACAGTAAAGTCCGATAGAACAAGATTCCCACTTATTCCGGCTCGCTCGGATAATAAATCATCCCAATTCTCTGTTCCTTTCCAGAAAATTTCTTTAAGTTGAGACATTGCTTCTGGATTTGAAGAGGCTAATTTTTCCGCCAAAATTTGAATTTCTGCATCCATTTCTTCAGGAGTTTCATAAACATCCTGGTACATACTTTTTTCTTGCGCCCATTCTGCGGAATAAAATTCAGTCGCATTAATCGCTAATTGTGCAAAAGACGACGTTCCGATTTTCTTTTCTACAACTGGTCCAATCACGAAAGGTCCAATCCCGACAGCCAACTCGCTCAATTTCACAGAAGCGTTTTCTGTTGCAAATGTATAATCTGCAGCGCAGGCAATTCCAACACCGCCACCAACAGCTTTTCCGTGGATTCTTGCGATAATTAGTTTTGCCGATTTTCTCATTGCATTAATGACATTCGCAAAACCGGAAAAGAATGTTTTTCCAGTCTCGAAATCTTTGATTGAAATCAATTCGTCAAAAGATGCGCCTGCACAAAAGGCTTTTTCGCCTCCACTTTTCAGAATAATGACTTTGACCTCATCATTTTTACTGAGGCTATTAATTTCTTCCACCAGATTTATAAGTTGAGAACTCGGCATCGAATTACTTTGAGGATGAAAAAACTCGATAGTTCCGATTCCTTTTTGTATTGTTGATTTTACGTATGCGTTCATTTTTGTTGTTGGTTGATCGTTGTTAGTTGATGGTTATTCATATATAGAATCTGCAGCCCGGCCTGAGTGGAGCTCATTTTTTGAGGCTGGAAAAGCTTGGCAAAAATAGCGGGAACGGAGGACGGATAAAGCTGCCATAATTACAAAATTCCGAAAATACTTAATTCTTTTTACCTTTATATGGTTTGTTGATTTATTCTTGATTAAGTTTCTTTACCATCGTCAAGATAGTTGCAATTGCAACGGTTTCTCCCGTTTCATCATACACATCAACTAACCAGCGAACAATTCCTTTGGCAATATCTTCTTCGTCTCGTTTTTCTTGATTGATTTTTTCTTTGCAGGTAAATTTCACACCAATCGTCATTCCCGGATAAACTGGCTTCACAAAACGGCATTCGTCCAAACCATAATTCAGTAAGACAGGACCTTTTCTCGCATCAACAAACAACCCTGCAGCTTTACTTAAGATGAAATATCCGTGAGCAACACGTCCTTCGAAGATTGTTCCTTCCAAAGATGTCGCATCCATATGAGCATAGAAATTGTCGCCGGAAACATTAGCAAACTTGGTAATATCAGATTCTGTAACGGTATGTTTCGCCGTGATGTAAGTTTCCCCAACTTTCAGTTCTTCAAAATGTTTTCTGAATGGATGAATATTGTCCTCAAATTGTTTTCCGCCATATTGATATTGTTGCGTGATGTGTGTCAAAGTCGTTGGCGAACCCTGGATGGCCGTGCGTTGCATATAATGAAGAACACCGCGTTTCCCACCCATTTCTTCTCCTCCACCAGCTCTTCCGGGACCTCCGTGAATCAGCATTGGCAAAGGCGAACCGTGACCTGTACTTTCTTTGGCACAATCCGAATTTAGAATTAAAATTCGTCCGTGCATCGATGCAGCTCCGATGACAAAATCTCTTGCAAAATCATCATCAGCTGTTACAATCGAACAACAAAGCGAACCTTTTCCCATTCTTGCTAACTCAATTGCTTCATCCAAATTTTGATAAGGAATAATTGTACTCACCGGTCCAAAAGCTTCGATGTTATGACAATCTGTATATTTAAACGGGTCAGGATTAAGGAATAAAATCGGAGACATAAATGCGCCTTTACTTTTGTCTGCACCTTTCACTTCAAAATTATCCAGATTTCCAAAAACGATTTCCTGAGTCTTGGATAATTCCTGAACTTTTTCAGAAACTTCTTTCACTTGGTCTTTATTCGCCAAAGCTCCCATTCTCACACCTTCGACATTCGGGTCGCCGATTATAACTGTCGAAAGTCTTTGTCCAAGAGCAATCTGAACATCTTCAACCAAATTCGCAGGAACCAATAATCTTCTGACTGCCGTACATTTTTGTCCCGCTTTGGTCGTCATTTCACGTGTGGCTTCTTTAATGAATAAATCAAATTCCGAAGTTCCAGGTTTTGCATCTTCGCCTAAAACCATCGCATTCAAAGAGTCTGCTTCCAGATTGAAAGGTACAGATTCTTCAAGAATTCTTGGATGAGATTTCAGCATTTTTCCCGTAGAAGCCGAACCTGTGAATGTCACAACATCTTCCATTGTCACATTATCCAGAATTCCATTGGCTGAACCGCAAATCAACTGTAAACTTCCTTCAGGTAAAATTTGTGAAGCAATGATTTCTTTAACCACAACTTCTGCCAAAAAACTTGTTGCTGTAGCAGGTTTTACAATTGCCGGAACACCTGCCAAAAGATTAACTGCAATTTTTTCCAACATTCCCCAAACGGGAAAATTAAAGGCATTGATATGAATCGCAACACCTCGTTTTGGTGTACAAATATGATGTCCGATGAATGTTCCTTCTTTCGAAAGCTTCACCGAATCGCCATCTATATAATAAGGTAAGTCCGGAAATTGTCTTCTTAATGAAGCATTCGAAAAGAGATTCCCGATTCCACCTTCAATATCAACCCAACTGTCAGCTTTGGTCGCGCCGGTTGCCCAACTGACTTTATAGAAAATATCTTTCTTTTCCATCAGATGAAAAGCGAGTTTCTTCAACATCAAACCTCTTTCCTGAAATGTTAGTTTTCTAATTGCTGGACCACCGACTTTTCTGGCGTAATCCATCATTTCGCCAAAATCTAAACCCTTGGAAGTTGCCGTTGCCACCAACTCTCCATTGATAGAATTATATAAAGCCTGCCCTTCTCCTTCTCCTTTTATCCATCTTCCGAGCGCATAATTTTCTAGTTGCATAATTTTATTTTTTAGACTTAGAGATAATAGACAAATAGATGATAGACTTTTAATTACAGAACCAATTTTCTATTATCTATTTGTCTATCATCTATACGTCTGATTTAAACTTTCTCAATAATCACCGCAAAACCTTGTCCCAAACCTACGCACATTGTTGCCAGAGCATATTTTTTATTTTGGTTATGAAGTTCATACATTGCGGAGTTCAGGATTCTTGCGCCGCTCATTCCTAGTGGATGTCCAAGCGCAATCGCACCTCCGTTCGGATTGATTCTGGAATCATTATCATCCAATCCCCAAGCTCTGATGCAAGCTAAACTTTGAGCTGCAAAAGCTTCATTTAATTCAATAATATCAATATCATTAAATGTCAATCCTGCTTTTTGCAATGCCAATTCTGCTGCTTTTACCGGACCAATTCCCATCAATCTTGGTTCAACACCAACAACAGCACTCGAAACAATTCTAGCTTTCGGCGTTAATCCAAATTCTTTTATCGCATTTTCTGAAGCTAATAAATTAACCGCTGCGCCGTCATTCAGTCCCGAAGCATTTCCTGCAGTAACGGTTCCATCTTTTTTGAAAGCAGTTCTTAATTTTGATAAACCTTCTAAAGTTGTATCGTTTTTTGGAAACTCATCTTTATCAAAAATCAAATCTTCGCCTTTTCTTTGAGGAATATTAATGGCAACAATTTCCTGAGACAATCTTCCGTTTTCCTGAGCGATTTTTGCTTTTTGTTGAGAATTAAAAGCGAATTTATCTTGATCTTCTCTGGAAATACTATCTCGATCAGCCAAATTTTCTGCTGTTTCGCCCATTGCATCCACGCCGTACATTTCCTTCATTTTCGGATTGATGAATCGCCAGCCGAAAGTGGTGTCATAGATTTTCACATCGCCGCCAAAAGGATTTTCGGATTTTGAAATGACCAATGGCCCGCGTGTCATATTTTCAACACCGCCAGAAATCATCAAATCGGCATCGCCAACTTGGATTGCTCTCGACGCATTAATCGTCGCCGATAATCCGGAAGCACAAAGCCTGTTGACCGTTTCTCCAGGAACGTGATAATCCAACCCCGACAACAAAGCCGACATTCTTGCGATATTTCGGTTGTCCTCGCCAGCTTGATTGGCACAACCTAAAACGACATCATAGATTCTGCTTTGGTCGATATTCGAGTTTCTTTCTAGTAGTTTTTTCATGACAAAAGCCGCCATATCATCGGGACGAACGGAAGATAAACTTCCTTTCAGTTTTCCAATCGGTGTTCGGATGCCGTCTATTATATATGCGTTGTTCATTTTTTATGATTGATTAATGATAATCGATAAATGATTCCTATTATTAATTTTAATTGACCACATAGGCACATAGAATTAAGAATGAATTTCTAGAAATTAAGGAGAAATAGTTTGCTTTAGCCATTTAAAAAACTATGTGTCTATGTGGTTAAAACTATTATTGATAAAAAGTTCTATTCTGTTTTACTAAGTTTCTAATAATCGGACTGCACCTGTAGCGGTCCTCGTGATAGAAATTATAAAGCTGATCTAATTCTTTTTCAAGATTTGCTATACCAAATTCATCTGCCCATAGTAATAATCCTTTTGGATAATTCACGCCTTTTTTCATTGCCAAATCGATGTCTTCTGCGGAAGCTATATTTAAGAAATAAGTATCTGAGGCTTCGTTCATCAGCATTACTAAGATTCTTTTGAATATTAATTCTAATAATTCCGGATTCTCATTTGGTTTTAATTGTTCCGAATTTGAAGAATAATCATAAAATCCTTTCCCTGATTTTCTTCCGAAATAGCCAGCTTCAAACAATCTTTTTTGTGTGAATGACGGTTTGAATTTCGGATCGTAGAAGAACTCTTTGAAAACACTTTCCGTCACTCTATAATTGACATCGTGTCCAATAAAATCCATCAATTGAAATGGTCCCATTCTGAATCCACCTAAACTCGTCATTGCAAAATCAATAGTTGCACAGTCTGCAATTCCTTCTTCTAAGATTCTGATTGCTTCTCCATAAAATGGTCTTGCTACACGATTTACAATAAATCCAGGCGTATCTTTTGCAATCACAGGAAGTTTTTTCCAGCTTTCTACTAAAGTTTTCGTTTTCGAAATTAAATCTTTATCCGTTTGAACCGCAGGAATAATCTCTACCAAAGCCATCAAAGGTGCAGGATTGAAAAAATGAATTCCAATCACGCGATTTGGTTTTTGACAAGCCGATGCGATGGATGCGATAGATAATGATGAAGTGTTGGTTGCCAAAATGCAATCTTCAGAAACAAGACTTTCCAACTTTTGAAATAACTCTTTCTTGATTTCTAAATCTTCAATAATTGCTTCGATTATCAATTCTGAATTTTTTAGTTCAGATAATTTATCACTCAGTCGAATATTATCGAAATAAGTTTCCGCCTCTTCGTAAGTCAGCTTTTCTTTTTCGGCTAATTTCTGAAACTGAGCTTCAAGATTTTGACCTGCTTTTTCTACGGCAATTGGATTACTGTCGTACAACAAAACCTGATTTCCTGCTGTTGCCAAAACCTGCGCAATTCCGCTTCCCATCGCTCCGCTACCAACAATTCCTATTTTCATTTCTTTTTGTAAAATCTATTTTTTGAACGCAAAGTGCGCAAAGTTTTTTTTAACTACTAAATGTTTTTAAGTTCGCAAAGGCGTAAAACTTAGCTAAGAACTCAAAGACTTATTATTAAATCTAACAACTATAAACCATCAATTAAAAACTATTTAATGACATTTAAAATAATCAAAAGGTTCTCTACAATCATCACATTGATACAACGCTTTGCAGGCTGTGGAACCAAACTGACTTACCAAATGTGTATGTTTTGAACCACAAAGCGCACACTCGACCTCATCTGTTTTTGAAAATAATTCGTCATTATTTTTTGAATAAACAGGCGGTGCAATGCCATAAGCTTTCAGTTTTTGTTTTCCTTCTTCCGTCATCCAATCAGTGGTCCAAGCCGGACTTAATCGATTGGTCAATTTAATATTATTGAAACCTTTTTCAATCAGTTTCATTCTGATAGCCATATTAATCATCGATGTTGCAGGACAACCGGAATAAGTTGGCGTTACCACAATTTCGATTTCGTCTTCATTGAGAATCACATCACGGATTATTCCTAAATCCAAAAGATTGAGAACAGGAACTTCCGGGTCGGGAACTTCTTCTAATATTTGCCAGATATGTTCTTCTGTGACTGTCATTTTTTGTTTTGAATTCTTTTTTGAACGCAAAAGTCCGCAAAGAATTTAATTCATTATTGAAAATATTTTTAAGTTCGCAAGGGCGTAAAACTTAGCTAAGAACGCAAAGACAACTTACTTTCAAATTTTTATTTTACCATTCCATATTAGGATAAGTGCGTTGCATTATTTGCATCTCTGCTAAGATGTAACCCATTTTTTCCGTATGTTTTCCGTCTTTTCCGCCGGTTAATTGTCTCGCTTTTGAGAAATCAACAGATAAAGTTGCTTCATTCAGGATTTCCAAAACTTTGGTTTCCCATTTGGTTCGGAAAGTTCTGATGTCGGGAATTATGTTTTGTTTAATTAATTCTAATTCCCAGTTGGTTGGAATGAACATTTCGTCCGTGAAGTCCACCAAATCATTGACTGATTTTTGGATTCTGTTATGACTTTCTTCTGTTCCGTCTCCTAAACGAATCATCCATTCACTGCTCCATTTTAAATGATAAGTCACCTCTTTCAAAGATTTTTCGGCAATGGAAGACAATTTCAAATCAGAATGATTTTTCAGTTCAGTTAATAACAAATGATGATAGGCATCAAAGAAAAATTGCCTTGCAATAGTATCTCCGAAATGCCCGTTTTCTCTTTCAACTAAAAGCAGGTTCTTGAATTCTCGTTCGTTTCTAAGGAAAGCCAAATCGTCTTCTGTTGTTCCGTTATTAAGCATTTCTGCCGAATATTGATAATAATTGGAAGATTCACCCAACAAATCCAAAGCAATATTGGACAAAGCAATATCCTGCTCCAAGACTGGACCTTTCCCGCACCATTCGCAGAGGCGTTGTCCGAGAATCAGGCTTGTATCTGCGAGATGTAATATATAACTGAGATAATTATTGTTCATTGGTTTCTATTTAATTGGCATTATAAACCACCCCTAATTTCAAATATTTTGAAATTCTGCCACTATAGGGGATGGAAGTTTTTTTTTACATATTCTTTACCTCTTCCGGAACGTGGTAAAACGTTGGATGACGGTAAACTTTATCCTCCGAAGGTTCATAAGACGCCTCGGAATCATCGGGATTGGTGGCGTGGATATGCTTGGATTCTACCACCCAAATGCTGACACCTTCCATCCTTCTCGTGTAAACATCACGTGCGTTTTGGATTGCCATTTCCGCATCAGCAGCGTGAAGACTGCCCACGTGCTTGTGATCCAGACCCTGTCTGCTCCTAATAAAAACCTCCCAAAGCGGCCATTCTGTATTTTGCATAATATTAATTATTGAGCTTTAATTTTTATCGCAAAGGCGCAAGATTTTTGTTTTTTTCATTCTGTTTTAAGTCGCAAAGAATGAAATTTCGAATTAAGTTTTGCGACTTAAAACATAGATTTGTCAAATTAATTACGCCTTTGCGTTACAAAAGATTAGACTGTTTTTCTATTTTGTTCTTCTCTTAATTTTCTTTTCTCGTGATAAGCTGTTGCTGCTTCTCTTACCCAAGCGCCGTCATCGAAGGCTTTTTTGCGGGTTTCGATTCTTTCTTTGTTACAAAGTCCGTTACCTTTAACCACTTTCCAAAACTCGTCCCAATCGATTTCTCCGAATTCGTAGTGTCCGGTTTCTTCATTGAATTTCAAATCAGGGTCTGGAATGGTCAAGCCCAAATATTCTGCCTGAGGAATGGAAACATCTACAAAACGCTGTCTCAACTCGTCATTGGTAAAACGTTTGATGCGCCATTTCATTGATAATTCTGTATTTCCAGAATCTGCATCTTTTGGTCCAAACATCATCAGAGTCGGCCACCACCAACGGTTGAATGCATCTTGAGCCATTGCTTTCTGCTCTGGCGAACCTTGGGCTAATTTCATCATCAGCTCATAACCTTGTCTCTGGTGGAAACTTTCTTCTTTACAAATCCTTACCATTGCTCTGGCGTAAGGTCCGTACGATGCTCTGCAAAGCGGAACCTGATTCAGAATTGCAGCACCGTCAACCAACCAGCCGATGGCGCCCATATCTGCCCAGGTCAAAGTTGGATAATTGAAAATGCTGGAATATTTGGCTTTTCCCGAATGTAAATCGTTAATCGTCTCGTCTCTTGTGACGCCCAAAGTTTCGGCAGCACAATAGAGATAAAGTCCGTGTCCGGCTTCGTCCTGAACTTTTGCCAAGAGGATTTTCTTTCGATTCAAAGTTGGCGCGCGTGTAATCCAATTCGCTTCCGGCAGCATCCCGACAATCTCGGAATGGGCGTGTTGAGAAATCTGACGAATCAAAGTTTTTCTGTACGCGTCTGGCATCCAGTCTTTTGGCTCGATGCGGATTTCGCTGTCTATTTTATTTTGAAAATGTTCTTCTAAATTGATTTCTGTTGTTTCCATTTTCTCTATATTTTTTGAACGCAAAGCGCGCAAAGTTTTTTTAACTACTAACTGTTTTTATGTTCGCAAATCAAAGATTCATTGATTCCATTAAAATCAATAAAAACATTGAGATAAAGGCGTAAACTAAGCTAAGACTAATTCTATCTAAATTATCTTTTTGTCATTCTGTAAGAATCTCTACAACTAATTTTAGATTCCTTCGGAATGACAAACTTCGTGGTTATAGCCTTACTTGTTTTACACCGAATCTGCAGCCCGACTTGAGCGGAAATCCTTTTTTGCGTGGACTCAAGTTCTATTTAAACTGAAATCGTCTGCAAAAAAGATTGGGAGCGGAAGGCGGATTAAGCTGCCATAATTATTATCTTATTTAATATCAAAATTCACCACCACTTCTTCCGAACGTGGATGCGCCTGACAGGACAAAATAAATCCTGCTGCAATCTCGTCTGGTTCGAGAGAATAATTGATGTCCATTTCTACTTCGCCTTTCTCTAATTTGCATTTGCAAGTCGCACAAACACCACCTTTACAAGCATAAGGCAAGTCGGCTCCGTTTTGTAACGCCGCATCCAAAATCGTTGGTCCGTGATAAGCTAAATCCAACTTCAATGCGGTTGCATCCAATTTTACAGTGACTTTGCTAAAATCATCATCAGATTTGTTAATTGCCAGCTCGTGTTCTTTTTTCTTTTCCGCAGAAGCCGCACTGAAGAATAATTCGAAATGAATTTTCTTAGCTTCAACACCTGATTGGATTAAAGTATCTCTCACACTTAGAATCATTTCTTCCGGTCCGCAAAGGAAAACCTCATCGATTTTCTCAGCCGGAATAATATTCTTAATAAAAGATTCTGCTTTTTCGGAATTGATTCTTCCGCTCAACAAATCTGCATCGGCAACCTCACGACTGAGAATGTGATAAATGCTCAATCGTTCCATAAAGCGGTCTTTCAAAGCTTCGATTTCTTCTTTGAAAATGATTGTTCCTTTATTTTTGTTGCCATAAATCAAAATGAACTGACTTTGTGGTTCATTTTTCAAAACAGATTTGATAATGGAAATAACCGGTGTGATTCCGCTTCCTGCCGCAAAAGCAACATACGTTTTTTTGTTCTCGGGGTTGAGTTCCGTGTAGAATTTTCCCATTGGAGGCATTACTTCCAGAACATCACCTTCTTTCAAATTTTCATTCATAAAAGAAGAGAACAAACCTTCGGGAACTTTCTTCACAGCGACTTTCAATTCGCCTTCGTACGGACTTGCGCAAATCGAATAAGAACGACGCAGTTCTTGCTCGCCATTCATTTGTCGGAATGTCAAATATTGTCCTTGCGTGAATTTGAATTGTTCCGATAATTCAGCAGGAACATCAAAACTCACGGAAACACAATCCGATGTTTCTTTCTTGACTTTTTTTACTTTTAAAGGATGAAAAACTACTGACATTTTATTTTTAACGCAAAGTGCGCAAAGATTTTTTTGAAATTATTGAAAATATTTTAAGGTACACAAAGGCGTAAAACTTAACAAAGATTCAATCTATATTCTAATTATTTAAGCCGTTCATTAATAATGTTTTCAAATCTTCTTCCAGTTCTTGTGGTGTGATTTCTCGGCTTGGTTTGTACCATAATTCTATCCACCTTAAAGAAGATAACATTGTAAAAAGCGCCACAGAAACATTCATTTTTTTGAATTCTCCGTTTTCCATTCCTTGTTCTATGATGTTGGCGAAGCTTTTTTCGTAGGACTTTCTGATTTGCTTGTATTGATTTTTCTTCTCTTCAGAAAGATATTTCCAATCGTTATTCGCTACAGAAACCGACGCCGAATCCTCAATAATCAACTGAACGTGAAGTCCGATAATTGCTCTCAGTTTTTCTTGAAAACTTTGATTCGTATTTTCGATTTCCTTTAATTGGGAAATATATTGATTGGCGATTTTGAAGCAAATCAATTCCAGAATTTCGTCTTTGGATTTGATATGATTGTACATACTTGCAGCTTCCATACCTACTTTTTCTGCCAAGTCACGCATACTGGTTCCGCCGAAACCTTTTTCTTTGAATAGCGTTGCGGCTTCGGATAAAATCAATTCTTTTTTATTGATTTTGATTTTGTTTGGAATTATTTCTGTTTCCATATTTTTAACGCCAAGTGCGCAAAGTTTTTTTACTTTATTGAAAATATTTTTAAGGTTCGCAAGGGCGCTAACGCTCAGCTAAGATTTTGTAAAACCACAAAAGGCACAAAAGCTATATTTATTTTTAAGTTTTTTGAAAGTCCAAAAAAGAGAAAATGGATTAAAAGTTATCTTTTTTGATCTTTTGTATCCTTGATTTCTATGCCTCCTTTTGTGACTTTTGTGGTTTAATTAATATTTCAACAATTGTTCTATTACTTTAATTAATTTTTCGGTGTTTGGCAGCATTTCTTTTTCTAATATAGAATTGATAGGAATTGCCGGCAACTCTTTTGCGCCAACAACTTTTACCGGAGCATCCAAAAACCGGAAACAATTTTCATTGATTCTCGCTGCCAGACTTTGTGCAAAGCTATTATTTACAGATTCTTCTGTCAAAACAATGCAACGGTTATGTTTTTTCACACTTTCGAAAACTTTGTTTTCATCCAAAGGTGCGAGTGTTCTTAAATCTATAATTTCGATTTGATTATCAAATTCTTTCGCTGCATTCGAAGCCCAATACACACCCATTCCGTAAGTAATAATCGTTAAAGTTGGTTTATCTTTCCGATTATCACAAAGTAAAACTTCTCTAGCTTTTCCAAACGGGATAATGTAATCTTCATCAGGTTCAATGGTTTTCGCTACTTCGGTTCCTTCGATTTTTGACCAGTAAAGACCTTTGTGTTCCAACATCACAACCGGATTTGGGTCGTAGAAAGCAGCTTTCATCAAACCTTTCAAATCTGCACCTGTTGAAGGATAAGCGATTTTGATGCCTTTGATATTGCACAAAACACTTTCTACAGAACTCGAATGGTAAGGCCCTCCACTTCCGTAAGCGCCGATCGGAACTCGGAGAATCATTGACACCGGCCATTTTCCATTAGACAAATAATAACTTCTAGAAACTTCGGTAAATAGTTGATTCAAGCCTGGCCAAATGTAATCTGCGAATTGAACTTCGACAATCGGTTTCAAACCAACGGCGCTCATTCCAACTGTTGAACCTACAATAAAGGCTTCCTGAATTGGTGTATTAAAAACTCGTTTTTCTCCAAACTGAGCTGCCAAAGTAATCGCTTCACGGAAAACACCACCTAATCTCAACCCAACATCTTGTCCATATATTAAAGCTTCCGGATGTTTCTGCATCAATTCTCTAATCGCGAATAATGCACAATCTACCATTACAGTCGGAATTTTTCCACTTGGAGAACGCTCTCCTTTTTCTTCAGTAATTGGCGTTGGTGCAAAATCGTGTTTGTAAACATCTTCCGGTTTTGGGTCTTCGGCAAGAATTGCGTTTTCAAAATCAGTTCTTACCAAATTTTGAACTTCTTTTTCTATGATTTCAACTTCTGAATCTTCTATACTAAATTCTGAAAGTTTATTTCTTAGTTTTATCAATGGGTCATTTTTCGCGCATTCTTCCAAATCATCTCGATACCATTCTTTTCTAACACCAGAAGTGTGATGATTTAATAAAGGAACTTTTGCGTGAATCAACATTGGTCGTCTTTCTTCACGGATGATTCTGATGCATTCTTTTACGGTTTCGTATGATTTTATAAAATCAGTTCCGTCAATTGTTCTGGTTTCTATTCCGTTGAAACCTTGCATATATTTTGTGATGTCTTGCGCTCGGATTTCTTTTGCGCTGGCAGAGATATCCCATTCATTATCCTGAACCAAATAGAGAATCGGCAATTGTTTAAGAGCAGCCATTTGGAAAGCTTCAGAAACTTCGCCTTCTGTACAGCTTGCGTCGCCAAGTGAACAAACTGCGATAGGTTTTTGTTCAAGATTTTCCGCGATTCCGGTTTCTTCCTTGTATTTCATTCCCATTGCAATTCCAGTTGTTGGGATGGCTTGCATTCCTGTTCCAGAACTTTGGTGAATCATCTTCGGAAAATCATCTCTTCGCAAACTTGGATGTGCATAATAAGTTCTACCGCCAGAGAATGGATCATCTTTTTTTGCTAAAAGCTGAAGCATCAACTCGTAAGGCGTCAATCCAACGCCCAACAAAATTGAATCGTCTCTGTAATAAGGACTCACAAAATCCTGTGGTAACAATTGCATTCCCAAAGCCAATTGAATCGCCTCATGTCCACGGGAAGTAGCGTGCACGTATTTTGAAGTGATTTTTTTTTCCTGTTCAAACAAATCGCTCATTGTTTTTGCCGTAAACATCAAACGATAAGCAGATTTCAGTATATCAGTCAGGCTAGTTTCTTTGTTTAAAAAATGTCTTTTGGTCATTTCCATATTTAAACATTTGACATTCAATCCATTATTCTCAGTTTTGATAATGGAATGTGATTTATCCAAAAATACACTTTTTTATTAAACTAACAAATGTTAGTTAGTTTATTTAGATTAATGATGAAGGATTATTGATATATTTTTTTACGTGGTTTATACTACTTTTTTTTAGAATTCCAACTTTGCGAAGCGCGCCCCGACCTGAGTGAAGCTCTTTTTGCGAGGAGGCACGACGAGTAAAAAAGCGGGAACGGAGGGCGGAAAAAGGCGCCCAATAAAAATAAAAAGTGAAATATTATGATACTTCTAAAATAAAAATTTAAATTTTGTAGTTTTGAACATTAAACAAGATAAATGAAACGCCAACCTTCAAAACTTCTTTAATATTATTAATAAAAACAATTATTGGCGTTCCATCTTACAATTAAAAAATATAAAAAAGAAAAGATGAAAATTAAAATACTTTTTGGAATTGCATTTTGGACACTTTTGCTTTTGGCAGGTTGTAACCGCGATGATATTTCTTTTGATTCTCCCACTCAACTTTTGAGATTCTCCACCGATACAGTCTTCTGTGACACTGTTTACAACCAAATGCGTTCAGAAACTTATGCTGTGAAGGTTTATAATAATGAAGACAAAGATATTTTAATCCCAGAAATCAAGCTGGAGGGCGGAATCAATTCTCCTTATAAAATCAATGTGGATGGAAAAGTAGGAACGCGATTTGAAAAGATTGCTTTGAGAAGAAAAGACAGTCTTTATGTTTTTGTAGAAATTGCCCCTGTTGCCAATGCTCCAGAAGCTATTGCTGAAGACAAAGTGGTTTTCAACACACCGGCTGGAGAGCAGAAAGTAACGCTTTTCTCTGTAGTTCAAGATGCTGAATATTTCATCAAAACAGATACAAATCCTAATATTATATCTGAAAACACCACTTGGACAAAAGATAAAGTGAAAGTGATTTTTGGAGATTTGACTATTGCTGAAGGTAAATCTCTGACAATGGAAAAAGGAACAAAAGTCTATTTCCGAAAAAACAGTGGAATGAATTTCGCAAAAAATTCTGGATTAACGGTAAATGGTACTTTAGGAGATGAAGTAATCTTCCGAGGCGATAGAAGCGATACCAAATACGATACACTTCCAGCGAACTGGAACGGAATCAAAATGCAAGAAGGTTCACTTCTCAAAATGAATTACGCTAGAGTTTTTGGTGGAAATGTTGGTCTGCAACTCAAAAAAAATACTGCCACTATCAATAATTCTATTTTCCATACTTTCCAGAATGCGGGAATTTACGGTATTCATTCAAATTTGACGATGAATAATGTGGTAATGAACAACTGTGGCGAGGCTGATTTGGCGATTGCCGGAAGCGGAACTTACAACGTCAATTATTCAACATTGGCCAATTATTGGAATCTTAATTCTTCTATGTCTGCTGTAGGAATTTTTGCGAGCAACACGTGGGAAAATGAAAACGGCGAATTAGAATCTGGACTTGTAACTTTAAATGTGAAGAATTCCATTATTTATGGAGATACTTTAGATATGCTTTCTTTGAAGAATAACCCCAAGGGAACAACGATTAGTGCTCACTTTGATTATTCTTTATTGAAAATAAGTGCTGACGCAGGATTTACGCCACTTGGAAGCAATATTATCAAAAACGAAGACCCCAAATTCCAGAATTATTTCACACAGAAAATGAATCTTAGAGTTAAGACTGATTCGCCTGCGAGGGGAAAAGGATTTGGGACAAATAATATTACGGCAACAGATATCGTTGGTAATCCCAGAACGGGTTCTCTAACAATAGGCGCTTATCAATAATGGAAATCACAACACTGCAGAATCAGGTCGATGAATGGATAAAAACCATTGGTGTCCGCTATTTCAATGAGTTGACGAATATGGCAATGCTAACGGAAGAAGTTGGCGAAGTTGCCAGAATCATTGCCCGAAGATATGGCGAACAATCTGAAAAAGAATCTGATAAATCCAAAGATTTGGGAGAAGAATTAGCCGATGTTCTGTTTGTAACGCTTTGTTTAGCGAATCAAACCGGAACAGATTTGCAATCGGCCTTTGATAAAAAATTAAAAGTTAAAACAGAGCGTGACAAAGATCGTCACGCCAATAATGAAAAATTAAAATAGAGGAGAAAGTCAGATGATGGAAGATGGATGTTTTAAACGCAACAATAAAACATCCATCATCCCGCTTCCAACTTCCAACAAAAAAAATATGATATTAAAAAAGTCTGAACTTATAGAAGGGAAAAACATTCAAATTACCGGTTCGAAAAGTATTTCGAACCGTCTTTTGATTTTAGGGAAATTATTTGGAAACATTGATATGCTCAATCTTTCCAATTCTCAGGACACCACTTTGTTGAAAAAAGCATTAGAATCTGATTCCGAAACTATTGATATTCACCACGCTGGAACGGCAATGCGATTTTTGACTTCTTATTACTCGATTTTTGAAGGTAGAAAAACTATTTTGACAGGCTCTGACAGAATGAAAAATCGTCCTATCAAACCGTTGGTAGATGCGCTTCAGTCGCTTGGTGCGGATATTACTTATCTTGAAAAAGAAGGTTATCCGCCATTACAAATCATCGGTAAAAAAATTGAAAAAGATTCGGTTAAAATTTCAGCTAATGTTTCCAGTCAGTTTTTGACTTCTTTGATTTTAATTGGAGGCAAATTAGAAAATGGATTGACATTAGAACTGGAAGGCGAAATCACATCACGTCCTTACCTCGAAATGACTTTGAAAATCCTAAACGAAATCGGAATCAAATCTCATTTCGCAGAAAACACAATTGAAATTCTACCGCATCCTGAAAATGCTAGAATTGAACATTACGAAGTAGAAAGCGATTGGTCTTCAGCTTCTTATTTTTATTCTCTGGTAGCGATTGGAAGAAAATCAATTACATTAAAAAGCTATCACACATTGTCTTTGCAAGGCGACAGCGTGATTAAGGAAATCTACTGGAAATATTTCGGAATCAATACAGTTTCAGATTATGCAGAAAACTCAATTTCATTACTGCCAGAACCAGCTTTCGAGTATCCTGAATTAATTTCTTTGGATATGAATGATTGTCCTGACATTGCACAAACGCTTTGTGTAACGGCAACAGCTTTGAAAATCCCTTTCGTCATTACAGGACTTCATACTTTGAAAGTAAAAGAAACCGACAGATTAGTGGCGCTTCAAAATGAGTTATTGAAAATCGGTGGGAAAACTCATATTACAGTTGAGAAAATTGAATCTTCGGAATTCATTGAACCGGAAGAAAATATTTCTATCGCAACATACAACGATCACAGAATGGCAATGGCTTTTGCGCCGTTTGCTCTAATTAAAGAACTGAATATCGAGAATGAAGATGTTGTAGAAAAATCTTATCCTGAGTTCTGGGAGGATTTTGCAGAAGCGACAATAAGTTAATTTGAGTCATAGTGAGATTTATTATAGTATTTATAGCTGGTTTATTTTTCATACAGTGTTCAATGAAACGCAGCACTGTGAATGAAAGTACTGGTTTTAAACTTGATATTTTAACATATATCGACCAATCCAGAAATCGAAAAATTCCTGTTGCAATATATCAGCCAAAAAACAAAAAGCAGTTAAACAACATCCCGATTATTTTTAGTCACGGTTATGGAGAAAATAAAGGCGGAGATTATTTATATGCTTATACATACCTGACTGAATTTTTGGTTTCGAAAGGTTATTTTGTTGTTAGTATTCAACACGAATTACCAACTGATGAACTACTTGCAGTGACAGGAAACATAAAGGAAACCAGAAAACCAAACTGGGAAAGAGGTGCACAAAATATATATTTCGTTTTACAGGAAATAAAGAAAAACTATCCTCAGTTACAGTACAATGAATTATCTTTAATCGGACATTCGAACGGTGGAGATATGACAGTTCTTTTTGCGCATAAGTATCCTGAGCTTGCTAATAAAATAATTTCTATGGATAATAGGAGAATGGAACTTCCAAGAACAGCAAAACCTAGAATATATTCGCTTCGTTCAAATGATTATTCTGCTGACGAAAATGTTCTGCCAACAGATGCCGAAGCTAAAAAATATAATATTGTTATAGAATTCACAGACATTAATCATAGTAATATGGATAATGATGCTAATGAAAAAGACCGAAAATATTTGACTGAAAAAATCCTAGATTATCTAAAAAATTAAGACTTTGAGTAAAACAATAATAATTACAGGCGCTTCATCCGGAATTGGATTTGCCTTGGCAGAATATTTCGGAAAGAAAGGAAACAAAGTTTACGGTCTTAGCAGAAAAGTTGCAAGCTCTGATTATTTCGTTTCGATTCCCACAGATATTACGGAGAAAGAACAAATTGACAATGCGATTTCTGAAATCCTGAAAACAGAAACTAGAATTGATGTTTTAATTAATAATGCCGGAATGGGAATGGTGGGCTCGGTAGAAGATTCTACAAAAGACGATATTTCTAAATTATTTAATCTTAATTTGATTGGCTCAGTTCAGATGATGACAGCAGTTCTTCCAAAAATGCGCGAACAAAAAGCAGGAAAAATCATCAACGTTTCCAGCATTGGTTCCGAAATGGGATTACCTTTCCGAGGATTTTATTCTGCATCCAAATCTGCGCTAGACAAAGTGACAGAAGCAATGCGTTACGAAGTTTATCCTTGGAACATCCACGTTTGCTCGCTTCATTTGGGCGACATCAAAACCAATATTGCAGAAAACCGTGTCAAAACAAACGTTTCTGAACCTTACAAAAATGCCTTCGGTAAAGTTTACGCTTTGATGAATTCTCACGTTGGAGACGGAACCGAACCTTTGGATGTTGCTGTTTATGTTGACCAGCTTTTGCGGAAATCAAAATGGAAAGCGCATTATTATTTTGGGAAATTCGGGCAAAAAATTGGCGTTCCTTTGAAATGGATTCTTCCTCAGAATACTTATGAAAATCTGATGAAGAAGTATAATAAAATGGATTGATTTTCTGTTATATAACCACAAAAGTCACAAAAGAATAATGTTAAAGAAGTTCGATATATCAAGAAAAAAAAAGATAGAAATCGAAGACAATTTCTTTTGTAATCTTTTGAAAAACATAACATTTATATTCTTCTTTTGTGCCTTTTGTGGTTTAATCAATGCTCAAAAAAAAGAATATTGGCTTATCGACAAAGAAACAAACGTTAAAAAAAACGTTTCTGACTCCGCAAAAGCAGTCAAATTTCTGGATTCTTTGGCAGAAAATTCTTACTTTTTCACACAACTGAAAGACGTGAAGCAAATCGAAAATCGAACAGAAATCTATTATGATAAAGGCCCAAATTTCAACAAAGCTTATGTCAAGTTTTCAGATTCTTTAGTTAATGATTTGAAGTTTCAGAAGAATGAGATTTACACCAAAAATTTAGATTCACTCAAGAAAAATATTAATCAAAAATATCGGGACAAAGGTTTCGCCTTCAACCGTGTGAAAACCAAATTCCAGAAAATTGAAAATGGAATTCCTTCGGTTAAAATCTCGGTTGTTCCAGCTTCTCAAAGAAAAATTGATGCCATTGTTTTCAAAGGTTACACGCGTTTACCGAAACAATTCGTTAAAAATATCAACAAACAATATCTCGGCAAAAACTATGATGACAAGAACTTGGTTTCTATGAATCAGTCTTTGCAAAATCATCAATTTGTATCGTTGGAAAAACCACCTCAGACATTATTTACCAAAGATTCTACGCAGGTTTTTCTCTTCACTCACAAACGAAAAACCAACACTTTTGACGGAATGATTGGCTTTGGAAATGATAAGACCGAAAAATTCACAGTCAATGGAACGCTGAATGTCCAGATGAAAAATATGTTCAACAGCTTCGAAAGCATCGGCATTTATTGGCAGAGAAATCCCGATAAAGGGCAGACTTTCGATATGCAAACCGATATTCCGTACACGTTTGGGAGCAATGTTGGTTTGAATGTTAATGTCAATATTTTCCGCCAAGATTCCACGTTTGCGAACGTCAAATTTTTACCTGCCGTTTATTATCATCTTTCACCGAAGCAAAAACTGGGTATCAAAGGAACTTTCGAATCTTCTGCAATTCTGGATTCGCTTTATACGAGTGGTCGCGATTATAGCAAAAAAGGGATTGGCGTTTATTATCAATATCAGGAAGGGAGCGACATTCCGTTGTTTATTAACAAAAGTAATATTCGTCTGGAAGCCGATTTCCTTAAAACAACCTATGACGATACGCAGGAGAAATTTGACCAAATCCGATATTTTCTTTTTGGAGAACACAATTTTAATTTGTCCGGAAACCATTTCCTCAATATCAAAGGAGAATCTGCTTTACTCAGTTCCAAAAACGAATTATCGACAAACGAACTTTTTCGGTTTGGAGGCTGGAACTCACTTCGGGGCTTCAATGAACAAAGTCTTGTCAGTGATTTTTATGCTTTTGCCGGCGCCGAATATCGTTATCTCGTCAATGACCAAGCGTTTTTCGATGTTTTTGCGCAATACGGACAAATGTCCAACAAAGCGCTCGGAATCACTCCAAAACTCTACAGTTTAGGGCTTGGCTTCAACTTTTTTCTTCCCGTCGGTTTGATGAGTTTTCAAATTTCCAACGGAAACGAATTTGGTAATCCTTTCAAATTCAACGAAATAAAAATCCATTGGGGAATCCTCAGTCGATTTTAAAATTTTTAGGAGCCGGGAACCTGCTGTCCACTATATCTTTTGTAAAATCCATCCGAGTCCAAAGCTATTTTTGCAAAAGGATGCCGTTCCCAGGGCTAGGGCATTCATCATCCAATCATCATTTCTCTGAATATTAATTATTTATCAAATAAATTACGATATTTTCAAATTCCATAAAAATAACTTAATTTTGCAAAGAAAGTAAAGATGTCTATTCATAACAAAATTGTAGAGACAGCCATCACTTTCGATGACGTGCTTCTAGTTCCTTCTTATTCAGAAGTTTTACCTAATCAGGTTTCCCTAAAATCAAGACTTACAGACAAAATTTCGCTCAATGTTCCGATTGTTTCCGCTGCGATGGATACAGTTACGGAAGCAGATTTGGCAATTGCTTTGGCGAGAGTCGGTGGTCTTGGATTCATTCATAAAAATATGACCATCGAGGAGCAGGCTGCGCAGGTCAACAGCGTAAAACGTTCCGAAAACGGAATGATTGCAGACCCAGTTACTTTGTCCAAAGACCATACTTTGGCGGAAGCTAAAGAACTAATGGCGAATTACAAAATTTCCGGATTGCCTGTAGTTGACGAAAACAATTATCTCATCGGAATCATAACAAATCGTGATGTGAAATATCAGGAAAATCTTGATATCAAAGTTGAGGAAATTATGACCAAAGAAAACCTCATCACTTCTGATAAAAACACGAATCTTGAAAAGGCAAAAGAAATTTTGCTGAAAAACAGAATCGAAAAACTTCCGATTGTTGACAAGAAAAACAAATTGGTTGGATTGATTACTATTAAAGACATTGATAATCAATTAGAATACCCTAATGCCAATAAAGACCAAAACGGCAGACTGATTGTCGGCGCCGGCGTTGGAGTTGGCGAAGATACAATCGATAGAATTACAGCATTGGTAAAAGCTGGCGTTGATATCGTTGCTATTGATTCGGCTCACGGACATTCGAAAGGTGTTTTGGATAAAATCTCAGAAATCAGAAAAAAATTCCCAGACTTGGATATCGTTGGCGGAAATATTGTCACAGCTGATGCAGCAAAAGATTTGATAAAAGCTGGTGCTAATGTTTTAAAAGTTGGTGTTGGACCAGGCTCTATCTGTACAACCAGAGTTGTTGCCGGTGTTGGCGTACCACAATTGTCAGCCATCTATAACGTTTACGAATTTGCTAAAAAGAAAAATGTAGCGGTTATTGCCGATGGCGGAATCAAATTGTCTGGTGATATTGTAAAAGCCATTGCTAGTGGTGCTGGAGCCGTAATGCTTGGTTCACTTTTAGCTGGAACTGATGAAGCTCCGGGAGAAGAAATTATTTTCCAAGGAAGAAAATTCAAATCTTACCAAGGAATGGGTTCTCTTTCTGCAATGAAACGTGGCGGAAAAGAGCGTTATTTCCAAAGTGAAGCTAAGAAATTTGTCCCAGAAGGAATCGAAGGAAGAGTTCCTCACAAAGGAAAACTGGAAGATGTGATTTTCCAACTGACTGGAGGTTTAAGAGCTGGAATGGGCTATTGTGGCGCAAAAGATATAGAAGCTTTACAAAAAGATTCAAAATTAGTAATGATTACAGGAAGCGGGTTGAAAGAATCGCATCCACACGATGTGATTATTACGCAAGAAGCTCCGAATTATTCTTTGTAAAAAATCAGAAATGTCCCGTCCTAAAAATCC
>DLND01000156.1:8160-17783 GCA_002476905.1 Flavobacteriales bacterium UBA7519 | reverse complement strand
AGCTAAAATCATCTCATAACCTTTCTGTGGATTTGGAGTTTCTTTACCCCAAGTTTTTACAAAAACAGAATAAAGTGTTACAGCTAACATCGTTGGAACAGCCAAGAAAAATGAAAATTCGGCAGCAGCTTTTCTTGATAATCCTTGAGACATTCCTCCAATAATAGAAGCAGCACTTCTACTTGTTCCCGGCATCATTGCCAAACATTGCCAAAAACCAATAGTCACCGCTTTTTTGATCGTGATTTCTTTCTCATCGTGAATAATTGGATTCTTGAACCAATTATCTGCAAACAATAAAACAACTCCTCCTAAAACCAAAACAGACGAAATAGCGATTTGATTCCCTAAAACAGATTCAATAACATCATCTAAGAAAAAACCAATTCCCAAAGCTGGCAAAACAGCAAAAGCTAATTTGTAATAAAACTGAAGATTACTAAAATCAAAGAATTTTTTCCAATAGGCAACCACTACAGAAAGTATTGCCCCGAACTGGATAGAAACCTGAAACATCTTGAGAAATTCAGTTTCTTCTAATCCCATCAAGCTTGCTGCAAATCCCATATGAGCAGTTGAAGAAATCGGAAGATATTCTGTAAGTCCTTCTATGATTGCAATGATAATTGCTTTGATCAAATCCATAGTGTGTTTGTTTTATTAAAAAAAACTTTGCCTCAGTTTCACCAAGACAAAGTTATAATTGTATTTTTTATTAAAATTTAATCTTTGTTTCTTTTCAGAATTGCAAAAACCTGAACCACAAATCCAGCAATAACCAACATCGGTGCTAATCTGATTCTTCTGAAGGAAAATATATCTTCGTTCCAATAATTGGGGTCAAATCTGCCATCGGGAGTGGTGTTGGCATCTGCGCCTAACATCAAAACAAAACCTAATAAAATCATTCCAAGTCCAATAAGCATTAGTTTGAAATTTTTACTTCCGAAATAGAATGTCTTTTTTTCTGTGTTATCGGACGGTGCGCCAAAATCATCAGCCGAATATTTATTGTGTGTTTTTTTTGCCATTTTTATGAGTAATAAAGATCATCTACGTTACTTCGTAAGAATCTCCAGGTTGCAAAGATAGTACTTGCAATGGTAATAAAAATACCTACAAAAAGAATTATGATTACCAGTAAAACATACTGATTTGTATCCTGTACGAAAGGTGTTCCTATCTGACTTGTGAAATAATACCACGTTCCGCCTAACGCTAGTAAAGCGATTAAGGCTCCAATCAGTCCCAAAACCAGAGCTTCCTTTATAAAAGGCATAAGAATAAATCTTCTCTTTGCCCCTACAAGCTGCATAGTTTTGATAATGAATCGTTTTGAAAATATTTTTAGTCTAATCGAATTATTTATCAGGACAATGGCAACAACTAGGAATAAAACTGAAAAGGCAAAAATCCAAGTCAGTATTCTGTTCAAATTATTGTAAACATCTATGGTAAGTTTATTATCATTTACCACATCTTTCACACCATCAATAGCTTTCAGCTGATTTACAACACCGTCAATTTTTTGCGGATCTACGAACTCCGGTTTTAGGGTTACCTCCACAGATGCAGGGAAAATATCTTCCTCAAACAATGCATCTGAGTCTATTCCCAATTGTTTTTTTGCCAGAACAGAAGCTTTTTCTTTGGAAATGTATTCTGCTTGCTTGACATAATTTTGTTGCTTGATTTTTGCAAAAGTTTCCTCTTGGAATTTTAATGTTTTTGCAGAATCTCGTGGATCCAGATACTCATCAAAGTAAGCTTCTACTACCAGCTGCTCCTTGATATAATCAGAATATTTCTGAGCATTGATCAGTATCAATCCGAATAATCCTACTAGAAACAAAACCAGTGAAATACTGATAACTACCGTAATATTACTTGATCTTAATCTGCTTTTGTTAAAGTCATCAACTGTCTTTGGCATCAAAAAAAATTTTTGCTAAAATAAAGATTTTCGCTCAAACACCCTTGTTTCTCATTGTTAATAAAATCATAAAAACAACTATACAATGTGATTTCATACTGATTCAAAAACTTTCAAAATCGGCATTTTTATTGTTAGAGGAATTTTACCAAATGTAATTATATGAAACTTTTGAGACAATCTGCAGGCAAAAATTTTTTCTATACAACAAAAGATCAATTAAAGATAAAAGATAAAGATAAAATTGATTATATCAAATCTCTCGTCATACCTCCTGCCTGGACAGACGTAGAGATTACCACCAATAAGAGAGCCAAAATACTAGCGGTAGGCAGAGACCAAAAAGGCAGAAAGCAATATATTTATAACCCGAAATTCAGGGCAAAAAAAGACGCAGACAAGTTTGATAGAATTCTGCATTTCGCAGAAAGTCTGGAACATATGCGACGTGTCACAGGACAACATCTGCGAAAGAAAAAAATGTCCCGTGAAAAAGTGATGGCAGCGATGGTTAGGCTTCTGGATTCTGCCTATTTCCGACCGGGAAGTCCAAAATATACCCAGCAAAACCAAAGCTACGGGCTTACTACTATCAGAAAAAAACACCTCACAATAGACGGCGACGAAATGATTTTTGCATATAAAGGAAAATCGGGAAAATTTCAAGAAAAGCATATTATTAATTCCAAATTATCAAAAGTAATTTCTGATTTGGAAGAATTGCCAGGCTACAGACTTTTCAAATACTATGATGAAAACGGCGATTTAATAACTGTTGAAAGCCAAGATCTGAACCAATATATCAAAGAAATAATGGGCGAAGAATTTTCTGCAAAAGACTTCAGAACTTGGGCTGGAACGATGATTGCTACAGGAATTTTGGACGAATTAGGAATTTGTGAAAAACAACAACAGAAGGAGATGAAAAAACGCATCCGGAATGCCATTGTTACCGTTTCTGAAAAATTGGGTAATACGCCTTCTGTTGCACGAGATTCTTATATAGATCCGAGAATTTTTGAGCATTATAAAAACGGACAAACCATTAATTATTTTCAGAAAGAAATTAAAAAACTCCTAAGAAAAAATGAAAATCTTTCTGAAACTGAAGTAGGTGTTTTGTATATGTTGAAATCGAAATTAAATTAACTCAAACTTTTAAAAACTTCACCTATCTTATTAATGAGATCTGTGGGTAACATCGCTTCTTTTGAAAATTTTTGCGCTGCCAAATCTCCAGCTTTTCCGTGAAGCCAAACCCCGAAGATGCAAGATTTTTCGATTTCATATTTTTGAGAAATTAATGATGTTAAAATCCCTGTCAGAACATCTCCGCTTCCACCTTTTGCCATTCCGGAATTGCCTGTGATATTATAAAACACTTTTTTTTCCGGAGTGATTACAGCTGTATGATGGTCTTTCAGAATGATGAAAATTTGCAATTCTTTCGCTTTCTGTTTTGCTAATTCTATACTTTCAAAAGAGTTTGCAGTTTTTCCAAACAACCTTTCAAATTCCAAGGGATGTGGTGTGATGACAGCATTTTTAGGTATTAAATTTAAATTATTATTTTCCGCCAGAATATTGAGCGCATCAGCATCTAAAACAACATATTGATTGTAACTTTCCAGAAACTCAAAAATTGCTTTTTGGGTCTGCTTTTCTTTTCCCAAACCTGGTCCAATTCCATAAACTGCCTTTTCCTGAATTTCGATTTTATCAATATAATTTTTTCCTGAGCCAATAAACATCGCCTCCGGAATTTGAGATTGCAAAATAACATTACCACATTCTGGTGCAATGGTAAAAGTCAAACCACTTCCGGTTTTCAAAGCAGATAAAGTTGACATCAGAATGGCGCCCATTTTACCGTAACTTCCGCCCACTAAAATACTTTTTCCGAAAGTACCTTTGTGGCAAAAATCTCCACGAGGTTTATAAATTTCTTTGATTAATTTTTCATCAATTACAAAATAATCCGTTTCAACTTCATTTATAAAATCTTTATCCAAATCAATATTTAAAACTATAATTTTCCCGCAGAATTTTCCAGTTTCGGGATGGAGGAAACTTCTTTTATAAAACTGAAAAGTCAAAGTAAAATCCGCTTTGAAAACAGTAGAATTTTCTTCAATTATTTTATCCGCATAAAGTCCGGTTGGAATATCTATTGAGATTTTCTGAGCTTTAATTTGATTTAATTTTTTGATTAAATTTTTAAAGTCATCAGACAATTCTCTATTCAGACCATAACCAAACAAAGCATCAACGATAATAGATTTTTCATCATTGACATTAAAAACCTCAGAAAAATCTTTAACATCAATTCCGCTTATTGCTTTTATTTTTTTGAAATTAATCTCTGCCTCTCGAGAAAATTTCATATTTTTTTTATTGATAAAAACTTCGATATCAAATCCTTTTTCATAAAGTATTCTGGCGATCGCAAAACCGTCGCCGCCATTGTTGCCATTTCCACAAAAAATCAAAAATTTGTCCACATTCCTGAAATAATCTATAATCCAATCACAACATTTTGTGGCTGCTTTTTCCATCAATGCGATGGAACTAATACCTTTTTCGATAGTCGCTGTATCGCAGTTTTTGATTTGGTTTGCTGTTAATATTTTCATTTTTCCGCATTTGGTAAAAATAATTAATCTCAAAATTAATCAATAAAATTGATTAATAAAATAGAAATAAATAAACCGTTATCAATAAAAAATTCTATTTTTGTTATTAACTATTAAAAAATACAACTATGGGATTTGTAAAAGAGTTTAAAGAATTTGCATTCAAAGGAAATGTAGTAGACTTAGCAGTCGGTGTCATCATTGGTGGCGCATTTGGCGCAATCGTAAAATCATTGGTAGATGATGTTATCACGCCGCTTCTATTGACACCTGCTTTGAAAGCTGCAGGCGCAGAAAACATCAAAGAATTGGCTTGGAACGGTGTAACTTACGGAAATTTCTTATCATCCGTAATCAGCTTTTTGGTACTTGCTTTTGTTTTATTTTGGTTAATAAAAGTTGCTAATAAACTTAATAAGAAACCAGAAGCAGCTCCTGCAGGACCATCTTCTACGGATCAATTACTGATGGAAATCCGTGACGAACTTAAGAAAAAAGCTTAATAAAAATCGCCACTTTTGGAGTGGCGATTTTTTATTTCAATAGGTCTAATTCTAAGATGTTATTATTCTTTTTCATTCTATCCATCATCATTTTCTCTTGAGACTTCATATAGTCTTTGTTATCTAATTTATTACCCGCATCATCTGTTACGTAAAACTGACCTTCCTGCGCTTTCTTTTTCAAATTCGCCATAGGATCTTTCCTGTAATTTTTATATACAGTCTGATATTTTTTATAATCTAGCTTAATTGGCTTTTCGAATTCAAAAGCAAGAATATCTCTTTCAAGAGTATTATTTTTAATTCCTTTCAGCTCTATCTTATGGAAGCCAGATTTGTCTTCAATCTTTACAATAAGACCTGGTAAACCATAGAATTTATAAGGTCCGTCCTGAAGTGGAATGTCGGTTGAAAACCAAGCTATCCATTTTCTACCCGCAAAATCAGCTTCAGCTTTTTGAACGTTCCAAGTTCCAATTTTATCCTTATCTGGTAAAATCTTCCAATTAATTTTGACTTGTTGATTAAAATCATAAAGTGTCATATCCAACGAAACAATGTGATTAATTTTAAAATCAGGGTAAGATTTCAGAATTTTATACCCAACCACACCTTGTTTTCCAGACATCTGAACAGGTTCATCACTATGAGCGGCCATATTTTTTTTGAATTGAGCATCCATTATGGAGTCGTTTTGAAAAACATATTCGCTGTAATATTTGGAGCCTTTTTTATCAATATCAAGAACCATTAATTCAGACATTTTGGTTTCCAAATCAGTAGAATCTGTTTGAAACTGATAATCGTAATAAAATCTTTGGCTTTGAGAGGTTACTGAAATTGAAATTAGAAAGAAACTTAATAAAAATAATTGTTTCATAGTTTAGTTTTTAGTTAAATTAGTATTACTTCACAATATCCAACTCAATTCTATTATTGTCTTTTTTGATTCGAGCTTTCAAACGTTCTTCTTGTTCTTTGGCAATTTTGGTAGAGGTCCCATCTTTACCCGTCAAAATAATCGAAGTTCCGCCCATTTGAATTTGCTTGATTCCTTTTGTTGGATCATCTTCGTATTCTTTAATCACTTTCTGAAACTGTTTGGAATTGATTGCAATTTCTTTAGCGTCAAAAACATTAATATCCAATTCTTTTTTTATATTTTTGATTCCTTTCAATTCTAGTTTGTGAGAACCTGTTTTGTCTTCAATCTTAACAATCAGCCCTGGTAAACCATTAAATTTATAAGGTCCATCTTGAATCGGAATTTCTGTAGAAAACCATGCAATCCAATGTCTGCCTGCAAAATCTGCTTCTGCTTTTTGAGCGTTCCACTCTCCTATTTTTTCTTTCTCTGATGATATTTTCCAGTTGATTTTTCTGTCATCAGAAATATTGTAAGCATCCATTCCCAATCTGCGATGGAGATTAATTTTATAATCAGGGTAAGTTTTCGTTACCGAATATCTCACACTTCCTTTTTGCATATCCGATTTTACATTGATAGAACCTGTAGCAGCCAATTGTTTTTCCAAATCCACCTTCATAAGAGAATCCGAATTAAAAACGGTGTAACTGTAATACTTGGAACCATCTTTTGTGGTGTCCAGAAACATCATTTCTGTTTTAAGATCTTCAAGATTGGTAGAATCTGGGATGAATTTATATTCGTAGATGAATCTTTTGTTCTGAGCAAAAGTTACAATTCCTACAATTAGAAAGAAATTAACTAATAGTTTTTTCATAGTTATAAAGTATTAAAAAAGCCAGCATACTGGCTAAAGAATTACAAACATACTTGTTTATTTTGTAATGATTTCGATTTTTCTAGTTCCGTTTGTTTTAAAAACATTCATAGACGCAATTTCATTAGGATTCATTTTATTAAGTACAGATTTATCCACTATTTTTCCATTGATATAAACTGTCATTTTGTCTGTATTAGCAGCCATCATCTTGTTATTCAGAACAAAAACTTTTGGCTCATTCTCCATAGAATTAAAACTTATTTTAAATGACGAATTCTCACGCATTTCTTTGTTTAATGGTTGCTGCTTTTCCTGAATTTTTCTTTGTTGTTCCTGTAAGTCTTTTTGTTTTTCCTTCAGTTCTTTTCTTTTCTTTTCCAGTTTTCTCAACTCCTTTGGTGTCAGTTTAGATTGAGCTTCATTGAAGAATAGATTATCAGAAAAATTAAATTTAAATTTAGTTGCCAAATCCTTGAACTCAGGAAAATCGCTTGCGTCAAATCCATAAGCTACACTTGCATCCGTAAAAGCATCTGTCGCAAAATGGTCTTTTATCATTTTCTGAAGATCAGCTTCCGAATAAACTTTACCATATTTTTCAACCGCTTCTTGTGCTCTTTTCTGAGCTTCTTGACTCATTTTCTGAAACTCAGGAGAGTTGACTTTTACAACTGCTTCTTCAACACGCTTTTCTGCTTCAGCAATTCTTTTTTTGAATTCTGGAGAATTGATTTTGATTTGCATTTTCTCAGCTTGTTCCTGCACATTTTTCAAATCCTTTTGGAACTTTGGAGATTTCATCATTCGCTCAGCGATTTTTGCCTGCTTTTCTGCATCAGCAATTCTCTTTTTGAATTCTGGAGAATTAACCATTGCTTCAGCTTTTTTCGCACTCTCTTCAGCATCTTTTAATCTTTTCTTGAACTCTGGAGAATTATACATTTTAGCCATTGCTTCCGAATGTTCTTCCAAACCTTTTAGATTTCTCTGATAATTGTCAGAATCTACAATAGATTGCAATTTATTAGAAAGATTTTCCAAATCATTTTCTAAAGCCTTATATTCTGATGAATCTTCTTTTTTAGCTTTTTTAAGAGCCGATAATGCTTTGCTTTTTTCAGCCATTTTTGCACTAAGCGCAGACATCTTCAAATGGTCTTCTTTCAAAGCTTCAGAATATAATTGTGTTTGTTTTTGATGAATCATCGATAAACTGTCAAACTCAGACGCTTTAGGTTTTATCGTATCATTTTTCATTTCGTTAACAGCGATTTCTATCGCTTTGTTCGTTTCTGTGATTTCTTTGTTTTTAGCATTTACCATATACGCAAACACCATAAAAAATAAGATTGGTAACGCAAATAACTTGCGTGCATAACTGTACTTGGTCTTGTTTTTTGTAATCATTGTAAGTCTTTTTTTGAGGTTAGATGATAAAAAAGGACTTGTGACAGGCAAAACCGAACCCGAGAAATGACTCTCCAAAAGCATCTGCGCAAATGCTTTTGTATCCGATTTTTTCACTGTTTTTTTGTCCGCCAAGTATTCGTGAATAAGATTGATTTCTTTGTTGATAAAGTAAAAAACAGGATTGAACCAGAAAATGGATTTCGTCAATTGCATCAGGAGTTTATCCCAGCTGTGTTTTTGTTCTATATGAACCATCTCGTGCTTCAAAATCTGCTGACCAACAGGAGAATTAATCTCTATTGATTTTTTCCAAAACAGATTTCTGAAAAATGAAAAAGGTGCATTATTAAGATTAGTCTGATAAAATTTGATTCCTTTGATTGTTTCATTTGGGAACTGGTTTTTTATCGAATGGATTTTTAAAATTCCTAGTATTAATCTAATTAAAAGAGCGATTGAAACCACTCCAATAATTGTATAAAAAACTGAATAAATAGTGATATCATAGTTTGTAGTTTGAGATTGATTTTGATTGAATCCGCTAAGAAGCAGATACAAGTTTTTGTTTGTTTCTATCGTAAAATAAGAAACTTTTAACAGAGGTAGAATTAGACTAATTAGTACCAAAAATAAAAGATAGAATCTGTTATAATGATGAAAAGTTTTGTCCTTTAAACACAGTAAATAATAGGCAAACATCACTGCTGAGCAGAGAATCATCTTGCCAAAGTAAAGTAAAATTGGTTCCATTATTCCTTGTTTTTAAGTTCTTTCAATAAAAGCTCTAAATCTTTCACGCTTATTTCATTTTCTTCTACCAAAAACGAAACAGCATTGGTATATGAACCTTCGAAATAGTTCTTAACCAAGCTTCTGATAGACTTTCCACTATAATTTTCTTTACTTATTAGAGAAAAATATTCGTGCTGTCTTCCAAAAGTTTTGTAATTCACAAATCCTTTTTCCATCAATATTTTCAGAATTGTGGAAATCGTATTGGTATGCGGTTTTGGCTCGGGAAACAATTCTAAAACGTCTTTTAAGAATCCTTTCTCTATCTGCCAAAGATACCGCATTACTTGTTCTTCTGCTTTGGTTAACTTATTCATATTCATTCCCTTTAAAAACAATCAATCTTATATCACTAAAAACTTAGTAATACAAATGTAGGATAAATTTCAAATCGTACAACTACTTTTATAGTTAAAAGAAGTTAAAAACTATAACTAATTGATTTTCACTTTTTTAAAATTAAAAAAACATTAGTTATTAAAATTACTAAAATAAATCTTGACTTGAATCGAAATAGTCGTATATTTGCACTCCAATATCGCGAGGTAGAGCAGTAGGTAGCTCGTCGGGCTCATAACCCGGAGGTCGCACGTTCGAGTCGTGT
>DLND01000156.1:0-7940 GCA_002476905.1 Flavobacteriales bacterium UBA7519 | reverse complement strand
GAGTCGTGTCCTCGCAACCAACTAAGAGAATCAATTTTTTGATTCTCTTTTTTATGTTGCTTACTTTTTCACAATTTTTGATAATGGATATGATAAGAGCGTTCTTCAATAATTAATATAGTTAACTATGGCAAAAATCTTAAAAATATACCCACAAAATCCGCAAGAAAATTTGATAGACGAAGCCGTAAAAGTCCTTCAAAACGGTGGTGTCATTATTTATCCTTCAGATACGATTTACACGATTGGTTGTGACATTTATAATCAAAAAGCAATGGAAAGACTTGCTCAAATAAAAGGAATCAAGATTGACAAGCAAAAATTTTCAATCATTTGTAATGATTTGAGTCATCTTTCAGAATTCACAAAACCGATAGAAACTTCAACTTTTCGATTTTTGAAAACCCATCTTCCCGGCGCATTTACATTTATTTTGGAAGCCAACAGAAACCTTCCAACAGCTTATAAAGGTCATAAAACTGTAGGTATAAGAGTTCCTGATCATATTGTACCGCAACTGATTGTTGAAAAATTGGGACATCCTATTGTTTCTACTTCTATTCGTGATGATGATGAGATTTTGGAATATTCTACAGACCCAGAATTGATTGCTGAAAAATATGATAAAATGGTTGACTTGGTAATTGATTCCGGATATGGTGACAATGTAGCTTCAACAATTGTAGATTTAACTTCTGGAGAACCTGAGATTATCCGACAAGGGAAAGGAAAAATTTAGTGAATAGTTGTTGGTTAATAGTTGATAGAATTCAACAAAAACTAACAGTAAACCATCAACAAACAACTATCAAACAAAAGCCAAAACATGAAATTTATATCCTCGCCTGCCAAACTAATGAATGTAGAGAATTCTACAGAATTTTTAAAAAACACAACACCAAAATTCATCAAAGATTCAGAATTTATTCATTCTTTTTTGAAAGAAAAGTCTCCAAAATATCTTTCTGAGTTAATGGAAATCTCTCCAAAACTGGCAGACGAAAATTGGGAACGAAACCAAAAATGGACTTCAAAACCGACAGCTAAAAATTCAGCACCTGCAATGTTTGCCTTCACTGGCGAAGTTTATCGTGGATTGGATGCTAAATCTTTGGATGAAAAAGCCGTAAAATATCTTGAAAAAAACTTCCGAATCTTATCCGGACTTTACGGGCTTTTAAAACCTTCTGATAAGGTAATGTTGTATCGTTTGGAAATGGGAAGACCTTTCCAATTCGATTCTTATAAAAATTTGTACGAATTCTGGACTGATAAAGTAACACAACAATTGAACTCTGAGTTAAAAAAAGATGAATTACTTATTAATCTCGCAAGCAATGAATACGGAAAAGTTGTTGACAGAAAAAAACTGAAGGCCAAAGTCATTGATTTTGATTTTAAGCAGACTCAGCCGGATGGAAAGCTGAAAACAATTGTTGTTTACACGAAACACGCTCGAGGATTGATGCTTCGTTTTTGTGCTGAAAATAATGTTCAGACTTTGGATGAGCTGAAAGCTTTCAATTACGAGAATTATCTTTTGGACGAGAAATTATCGACCGAAACTAATTTGGTTTTTACGAGATAAATTATTTAATCGCAAAGGCGCGAGATAAATTTTATAATATTTCAAAAGTCGCAAAGTTGGTTTGCGACTTTTTAGTTTTGTTAATCAATTATTTTTTGCGACTTTGCGTCAAATTTCATTATGAAACTTTCCGAAATTAAAACCGTTTTTCAAAACGAACTTTCCGAACTCTATTCCAAATCTGAGATTGAGGAATTGTTTTCTATTTTTTGTGAACATTTTTTGGAATTGAATAAAGTTGAGTTAAGACAAAATCTTGATAAAAATTTATCTGAAAATGATTCTAAGAAATTTTCAAAAGTCATTTCCGAATTAAAAACAGGAAAACCTTTTCAACAAATTCTTGGCGAAACTGAGTTTTATGGAATGAAATTCTTTGTCAATGAGCACGTTTTGATACCAAGACCAGAAACGGAGGAATTGCTGGAATTAGCAATTCAACATATTAAAGATTCAAAATTGAAGGTCGAAGGTTTGAAAATATTGGATATTGGAACTGGAAGCGGAATTATTCCGATTGTTTTGAAAAAATATTTTCCTGAAGCAGAAGTTTCAGCTATTGATATTTCTGAAGATGCATTGGAAATTGCTAAAAGAAATGCCAACTTTCACAAAACCGAAATCAACTTTATACAAAAAGATTATCTGAATGAAGTCTTCGCCTCCGCTCAAACTGACAATGATGTGTACGACATTATCATCAGCAATCCACCTTATATCGGAATCGATGAAAATCCCGAAATCGAAGATTCTGTGAAAGGTTTTGAACCCAATCTTGCGCTCTTCTCTCCTACCTCAGACGCATTGATTTTTTATAGAAAAATTGCTATCGATGCTGAAAAACATCTTTCGGAAAACGGAATCATTTTTTTAGAAATCAATCAGAAATTGGGAAAAGAAACACTGAAACTTTTTCATAATTTTTCGAAATCATCATTGTTAAAAGACATTTCTGGGAATGACAGAATAATTTTTGTAAAAAAAAATAAATCTCTATAAAAAAAGCAACTCAAAATTGAGTTGCTTTAATTTTTTGCGTGAGCTTAGGATTATTTTCTGATTCCCAATTCAGCGATAATTGCTCTATATCTGTTGATATCTTTTTTCTTCAAATAATCTAAAAGAGCTTTTCTTTTACCCACTAACTTTACAAGAGATCTTTCTGTGTTGAAATCTTTGTGGTTAGCTTTCAAGTGCTGAGTCAAGTGGTTGATTCTAAAAGTAAATAGAGCAACCTGTCCTTCAGCGCTTCCTGTGTCTTGTGCAGATTTACCGTGCTTTGCGAAAATTTCTGCTTTTTTTTCTGTTGTTAGATACATTCCAATATTATTTTAATAATTATTATGTAATTCGGGTGCAAAGATAGGATTATTTTTTGGATTAGGAACCGTCAATCAAAAATTTATTACCTCTCCTCTATCAGATATTTTTTTACGGATTCAAAATCAACAGAAAACTTTACAGATTGTTTTTCTTTTTTGTTAAATGCTTCCAGTTTTTCCGGAATGATAACTTTCTCTTTTAAAACATCTTCTACCACTTCTACAAATTTCGCCGGATGAGCTGTCTCTAATAAAACACCAATAAAATCTTCATTCGATTTTTCAGAATATTTTTCGAGTCCAAGATAAGCAACTGCGCCGTGTGGGTCGAGCGTATAATTATATTCTTTCTTCACATTTCGCATTGTAGTTTTCGTAGCTTCATCAGAGAAGGAATATGACTCAATTTCTTTTTTGAATTCTGAAACATCATTATTATACAAGCTTTTCATTCTTTCGAAATTACTTGGATTTCCTACATCCATTGCATTGCTAATTGTTTGTTTGGAAGGTTTTGCTTCGTAATTTCCCGTTTCCAAGAATTTTGGAACCACATCATTTTCATTAGTTGAAGCAATGAACCGATGAACAGGAAGTCCCATTTTTTTAGCAAAAAGTCCAGCTGTTAAATTTCCAAAATTCCCACTCGGAACAGAAAATACAATTGGTTTTCCTAATTTTTGTAATTGTGCAAAAGCCCAGAAATAATAAAATGACTGCGGAATCAGCCTCGCAATGTTAATGCTGTTTGCTGATGTCAATGTGAATTTTTGATTCAGTTCGTCATCGGACAAAATTTGTTTTGCCAAAGCCTGACAATCGTCAAAAGTACCTTCGATTTCCAAAGCTTTGATGTTTCCGCCCCAAGTTGTTAATTGCTTTTCCTGCAGCGGACTCACTTTTCCTTTTGGATAAAGAATATAAACCTCTATTCCCGGAACTCCAAAAAATCCTGAAGCTACAGCACTTCCTGTATCGCCAGAAGTTGCGGCAATCACTTTCATTGGTTTTCCTCCAGAAAAATATGACATCATCCTTGCCATAAATCTCGCGCCAACATCTTTGAAAGCCATTGTTGGTCCGTGAAATAACTCTAATGAATAAATATTCTCCGAAATTTTCACTGCAGGAATCTCAAAGTTTAAAACCTCATCAATGATTTCTTTTAAATTGTCATCAGAAATGGATTCGTCAAGAAATTCTTTTGCCACTCGAAATCCGATTTCCTGTAAAGTAAGATTAGGTAGATTTTCGAAAAATTCAGAATCTAACCGTGGAATATATTCTGGCATAAAAAGTCCGCCGTCATCTGCTAAACCTTTTAGAATAGCTGTTTTTATATTGGTTTCTTCTTGTTGTCTTGTTGATATATATTTCATTTTATATTTGTTAGATGATGGGTGTTGGAAGATGGACGTTAAAGAATTTTTGACATCCTGCTTCCAACTTCTGACTTTTAAATAACTCTCGCGCCTTCGTCATTAATTTTCGTTACAAAAGCTTCACTTTCAATATTTATTTGATTCAGCAGTTCCTTGATTTTGAATGAAATTTTTTCTGCAACTTCCTTTTTTTCACACAAAGCAAAAACCGACGGACCGGAACCGGAAATCCCGAAACCAATCGCGCCGTTGTCCAAAGCCAGTTGTTTCATCTCATAAAAATACGGAATCAGCATCGCACGAACAGGCTCTATGATGACGTCTTCCATACTTCGGCTGACCAAATCCAAATCGTTGGTACAAAATCCGGCAACCAAACCTGCTACATTTCCCCATTGTTGAACGGCAGATTTGAGACTGACTCTTTCTTTGATGATTTTCCTTGCCTCGCCAGTTGGAACATCCACGTGCGGATGAACAGAAACCACCGACAAATCTTTTGGATAAGGCAATTTCAGCGCATCCAAAGGGTCGTAACTTCTTACCAAGACCAAACCTCCCAAAAGTGCCGGAGCAACATTATCGGCGTGGGCATTTCCGCAAGCGATTCTTTCGCCTTCCATTGCGAGAGGCAACAATTCTTGTTTTGAATAAGGATTTCCCATCAATTCATTAATGGCAACCAAAGCCGCAACACTGCTCGCTGCACTGGAACCCATTCCGCTGTTGAGTGGCATTTTTTTATATAATTCGATATCGATTCCTTGGTTAGAATTGATTTTTTCCAGAAATAATCGAACAACATGTGAAACGACATTTTTCTTTGGGTTTTTTGGAAGTTTTCCGCCGTCACCTTCTATTTTTGTGATGATGATTTGGTTAGAATCATTCTTTTTCAAAATGATTTCATCGCCAGGTTCTTCTATTGCAAAACCGAGAACATCGTAACCGCAGACAACATTAGCAACTGTTGCCGGAGCAAAAACTTTTATAGAATCCATTTTTTATAATTAATAAATGATGATTGATAAATGATATTTATTAAAACGATAAATTGAAATCAACTATCAACTATCAACTATCGTTTGTCTTTTATGATTACTGAGCTGTAACTCTAACCAGATCCGCAAAAACACCAGCTGCTGTAACTTCTGCACCTGCGCCTGGTCCTTTTACAACCAACGGTGTATTTTTATATCTCGAAGTGGTGAACGAAATAATATTATCACTTCCCGACAATCCGAAAAAAGGATGATTCGAATCTACAATCTGAACTTCGATGTTGATTTTTCCGTCTTCGAGAACACCAATTAATCTCAACTTTCTACCACAGTTTTCAGCTTCATTTTTGAATGATGAAAAGTAAGGTTCGTGTTTTTCCAGTTCTTCATAAAAAGCAGAAATTGAGTCTGCTTTAAGACAAGCTTCGGGAAGGAAATCTTTGATATTGACATCTGACATTTCCAACGGTAACCCGATTTCTCTTCCAAGAATCAGCATCTTTCTGGAGAAATCCATTCCGTTCAAATCGTCTCTCGGGTCTGGTTCTGTATAACCTAATTCCTGTGCAGTTTTCACGACTTCGGCAAAAGTTTTATCGCCAACGTAATTATTAAAAATATAAGATATTGTTCCCGATAAAATGGCTTCGATTTTCAGAATTTCGTCACCGGAAATCCAAAGGTCATTTAAGGTTTTAATGATAGGAAGTCCGGCTCCAACATTAGTCTCATATAAGAAACTCACATTGTTCTTTTTCGCCAGTCTTTTGAATTTACTGTATTGCTCATAAGACGAAGAGTTTCCTTTTTTGTTACAAGTTACAATTGAGATATTATTATTGAATAACAACGGATATTCTGCAACAACATCTTCGCTGGAAGTATTATCAACAAAAACTAAATTAGGCAAATTTTTACTTGAAATAAGACTTATAAATTCTTTTAAATCTGATTTTTGTAAATTATTATTTAAATTATTATTTAAGTCAAAATTAGATTCTGGATTATCGAAAATTTTCATTTCTCGACTGTTAATAATTCCCACAACATTGATTTTAATCTGATGATTTTCTTCAAGATTTTTCTGCTCTCTTTCCAACTGACGGAACAATTCTTTCCCGATATTTCCTGTTCCTGCAAACATCACATTGAAGGTTTTAACCGGCGAAAGCAACAACGAATCGTGAACAACATTCAGTGCTTTTGAAAGTTCATTTCGTTCAATCACTGCAGAAATATTAAGCTCGGATGAACCTTGTGCAATGGCAATAATATTGATTCCGTTTTTACCCAAAGCACTGAAAAACCGTCCGCTGATTCCTCTGGTTTTTTTCATATTCTCGCCAACGACAGAAAGAATACTTAGTTCATTATCGAACTGTGGTTCATCAATTTTATTGGCATTAATTTCAAAATCAAATTCTTCGTAAATTGCTGTTTTGGCTTTTTTCTCATCATCAAAAGAAACAACAAACGAAATACTATGTTCAGAACTTGCCTGCGTAATGAGGATTACATTGACCTCATATTTCGCCAATGCATTGAACAATCTTCCACTGAAACCCTTCATTCCAATCATCCCGTTTCCGGTAATATTAATCAGACAAGTCTTCTCGATGGAAACAATTCCTTTGATTAGACCTTTGGAAATTTCAGATTTTTGATGAATTAAAGTTCCTTGAGATTCTGGTTTAAAAGTATTTTTGATATAAATCGGAATCTGACTTTCAATAGCTGGAATCATTGTTGGCGGATAAATCACTTTCGCTCCGAAATATGACATTTCCATCGCTTCCTGATAACTCAATTCAGATTGAGAAAAAGCATTCTTTACTAATCTTGGGTCAGCTGTTAGGAAGCCGTCAACGTCTGTCCAAATTTGGATTTCGTCCGCTTTTAAACCTGAACCTAAAATTGCTGCCGTGTAATCTGAACCTCCTCTTCCTAAAGTTGTTGTATCATCATTTTTGTCTTTGGCGATAAAACCTGTTACCACATAGATTTGATTTTCCAGTTTCCAGTTTTTAAGGTTATCATTGGTTATTTTAGAGTCGACATTGGCGTTTCCAAAGTGAGAATCAGTTGAAATTAACTCTCTTGAATCTTGGAAAACTACTGGAAAGTTTTCGGATTGAAGGAAAGCAGAAACAATTTTGCTTGACATCTGTTCTCCGTAAGAAAGCAGTCTATCCTTGATTCTGTCTGATAATTCGCCCAAATTTTTAACACTGAATAAGATATCTTCAATCTCATTGAAACTCACTTTCACCATCATCAACAATGGATTCTGAACTGTTCTTTGCAATAGTTCCGAAATAATCTGATAATGCTTTTCTTCCGCCGTTTTGAGTATTTGTGAGAAATCATTTTGCTTCAAAGCTTCTTCTGATGCTGATAAAAGCGCATTGGTAATTCCTGATAAAGCGGAACAGACAACTATTAAAGGTTCATTTTTATTAAATTCTTTTTCAATGATTGATTTTACATTTCTCAATGCTTCTACACTTCCAACCGAAGTTCCCCCAAATTTTAAAATTTTCATTATTTGATATTCTTATTTTTTAAACACTTCGACTCCGCTCAGTGTGACAATTCTCAATATTATTGTATTTGCTCAAAACAAAAAGCCTTTCTGAATTCAGAAAGG
>DLND01000155.1:4931-17680 GCA_002476905.1 Flavobacteriales bacterium UBA7519 | reverse complement strand
TTTTTAATTTGTAATTTTAATAAGTGCAATAATCCATTGCTTTATCCTGCAATAGGGATAGCAACGGTTATCCTTTTGATTACAGCGAAGGACAAAAGCCTGGGCAAGCAAAAGATATGAGTGGATAGCCCGACCCTAGAGGCAGCATATGCGGCGGAAAGGGGATTGCCAAAAAAATTAAATTAAAAAACCGGTGGTCTGAAAATGTGTGATAGAAACAAATAAGAATAATCTGCTTGGTAATTGAAATGAAGTGGCGGAAAAGTCAGCTCGTTGCGCACGGCTATCTTTGCAATAGCTTCCGGCACATAAAAATCCAACACTTTCTGTACGGAATTCTTAGTTTTAGAATCGTTTTGGGATTCATTTTTTGCCAGTTCTTTTCCTACGTAACATTTACCGTTACAATGCATCTGTGGCTTATCCTTATTGATACAAAGGACTTTGGAAATATAATCATAGTTCACCGCATAATCCAGCAAAGGAGCCAGAGGTTTCAGCACCAGGTAAAATGCCAAGAGAATATGCAGGGAAAACTTCAAAAGACTAGACTATTTTTGCAAATATAATGAATTGCAAAAGCAGGATAGTAGTGATAATTGTCAGCCGATCAAGATACGCTGACTCCGAAGATATGACCGACAATTGCTGTGATTCCCATCGCTACGGTTCCCCAGAAACAAATTCTGAGTACGGCAATCCCGATTTTAGAACCACCTGTTCTTGCGGAAACAGCGCCTAATATCATCAGAAAAACAATTGAAAAGCCATACTGAAAATATACCATCTGCTTAATCGGCGCCAAAAGTGAAACACCAAACGGCAACAACGCACCCAAAGCAAAAGATCCGAATGATGCCAGAGCAGCCTGCAAAGGTTTTGCCTGAGTGATCTCATTGATTCCCAGCTCATCGTGCGCGTGCGCAGCCAGAGCATCGTGTGCAGTGAGTTCTGTTGCCACCTGCAAAGCAGTTTCCTTACTGACGCCGCGCTTCTCATAAATCTTTGCAAGCTCCTGCAGTTCAATTTCCGGCATCTCTTCCAACTCTCGTTTTTCCCTCAAAAGATCTGCTTTTTCGGTGTCTTCCTGTGAACTTACGGATACATATTCGCCGGCAGCCATAGACATAGCACCGGCAATCATCCCAGCAAGTGCTGCAAGAATGATGGTGTTCCGATCTGGAGAAGCAGCTGCCACACCGATGACAATACTGGTGGTAGAAAGCAAGCCATCATTGGCTCCTAAGACCGATGCTCTGAGCCAGCCTACTCTATTGACATAATGTTTCTCCAATTGGTGGTGCATAATCTTCTATTTAGAAACATAAAGTTAGATAAATATTATTATAAAAAGGCCGATGTTTATTTGTAGTGATTACAAATTAATGCACTTCTGAAAGTAACAATTACTATCGTTTAGATTATTTCTTTTCTGCGTAATTACTTAATTATATTTCTTAAGGTCATTATTTTCGATATCACACAGATAAGATTCTAATAGACAAGATATTATTATTAATGATTTCATAGTAATTCCCATTTCTGATTTAGCAATGAATACAAGATTAATAGCATTTAAGTTTTTAATTTTAAAAATCAAGAAATCCGTCTGCAAGACTTTTCCATTGTATTTTGGTAAGCTGAACAAAACCGCCAATTGACACCAGTAAATTTCTTATCCTGCCAAAGAATCCAGTTCTGGATATATTAGGAACTTCATTACGACCATAGATGCCTACTTTTATATAATTTTTACCTCTGGAGATCACAAATGAAGATGATGATTCTCTGGCATAAAAATGCGCAATATGTTCTTTATTACTTTGTGGAACCGCTGACGGACGACAGACCATGAGATACCGTTCCAGCTCATCACCATAACATCTGTCATCTATCTTCATCACTTCTACCCAATCATAACCTTTGGCTTTGATATCTCCAGGACCAGGAATATCGATTCTGATATAATCTCCTTTTCTAGGCATCCGTTCCACATAAGATCCATCGCAATCGAATAGCCTGAAATCTGCGGATAAATCCCCACAATACTCTTTCCAGCGATTGACGGAAAAAAAACGATCTTTCAGAATCTCAAAATTGTGAGCAACAAGTTCTGCAGACTCAAAACTTTTCTTACTTTCGGTATCGTGAAAAGCGCCTTTTTTCTGGGCAGGAACTCCAGGTATCTGTTTTGCTTCCATTGTTATATAGTTTGATTTTACGACACTTTCAATTTATAAAACTATATTCCGTTTTTTTATAATCTCAACACAAAAAAAGAGCAGCTAACTGCTCTTTAATTTCATTTCTTTTCCCGTAATTTCAATAAGTCACTTTAATACTGAGAAAGATTATAAAGTCTGAGTTTATGAAAATAACTTATTTTTCTTCTGCTGCCTTGGAATTAAGGTTGGTATCTGCCAGTTGAGTCAGCAGCTCATCGCATTTTTTCTCCTCCTCCAATGTTTGTAAAAGAATGTTTAAAGCTTCTGATTTCTGGAGAATTTTCGCATAGGCAGCTAAAGTTCCGTAAGTAGCAATCTCATAATGTTCTACTTTTTGTGAGGCAGCAATTATGCCTGCATCTCTAACTGTTCCGGCTTCTGTTTCCTGAATAATGCTGTCACCTTCATCTAAAATTCCCTGCATTGCATCACATTTTTTAGCTTGGGCTTTTTTACCTATCGCTTTGAAACAATCCTCCAGACGAGTCACGTGATTTTCAGTTTCAGAAAGATGTTTTTCGATAGCTGCTTTCAGCTTTTCATTGGTTGCATTTTTCATCATTTTAGGCAATGCCTTTACTAACGCTTTTTCTGCCCAATAGATATCTTTCAAACTGTCTTCAAAAAGGTCATCCAGATTTTTTGCTGCATCTTTCTTTGCAGGTGTTTTTTTAGTCGAAGCTGTACTTTTTGTAGCCGTTTTTGTTTTTGAGGCTGCTGTTGTTTTAGTAGTTGCCATAATTTTTATTTTTAATGATTAATTTAAATGATAAATCAATAAACTCAATTTATATGCCAACTAAAAATATTATATTAATAAAAATAAATAAATTTAATAATTGAACTTCGACTTATTCAAACACGATTATACACAGGCATTCAATCAACATATAAAACGAATTTGCTAATTTCAAAACAAAAAACAATGTTATTTACTACAGTTTGTTTTTGCATTGCTGACTCCTAGTTTATCTAACATCCAATACATCAGACACCAGTTGGTGAGAGCGTGTATCCACATATTAATTCCTACAAAGTCAGTAAGCCAAAACCAGTTTGAGCTTACATAAATCCCTAAAAGAAGACTTCCCAAAATGAAAGTTCCTGCTACTGCGTGTACTATTCTTGTTTGCATATCATTTTATTATTTTTTTTACTTATTATCAAAAACTGATATCAGCAGAGAGCCCATTACTAATCCATAGATAGAACTATTAAAAGGTTTGGAAGTAATTGCACAGCTTCCTGTGCTGCAACCAATGAAGTAATAATACAGATATCCTGCAATGGTTCCTACTAGTGCTCCGATAAGCGATGGTATTCTCTTTTTAGTTAAAATTTTCATCTTATGAATTTATTGTTACAATGTGAATATGGGAAACAGTTTGCTGCTTGGAGTTGAATTCATTTATATTTTTATAAATGCGATCCACACAGTTATACTCTGAAAAAACCGTGAAAAGAAGAGAATCTACAGCAATATCATCTTTTCCGAACCAGTTGTTCATTTCGTTTTTATCATTTTGAAAACCTTTTACAGATTGATAAGTAAATGATTTCACTCCCGAATTTTTAAGAATGCTAATAACATCTTTTTCAAATTCTTCAACTGCTGTTATTAATAATAATTTCATAAAATAAAATATTTAATTATTGTCAACTTAAAAGGCTTATACTTCAAAAAACTTGTCATCAAAATCTGATTTTTTCTCCCATTTTTTTCTTTCAGTAGCATAATAAACCAACGGCACGACAACCAATGTAAGCAATGTAGAAACTATTGCGCCGAAAACCAATGAGATAGCCAATCCCTGAAAAATCAGGTCAAAAAGAATGATGACTGCTCCAATTACGACTGCTCCTGTCGTTAATAAAATTGGTGTTGTTCTCACAGCTCCGGCTTCAATGATCGCCTGCTTCATAGGAATTCCTTCTTTGAGGCGGATTTCTATAAAATCGATTAAAAGAACGGAGTTTCTCACCATTACACCTGCCAATGCGATCATTCCGATAAAAGATGTTGCCGTAAAAAACGCTCCTAACAACCAGTGTCCCAAAACAATTCCAATAAGTGAAAGAGGAATCGCAACCATCATCACAATAGGCGTTTTGAAATTCTGAAACCAACCGACTATCAGCATATAAATAATGATAATTACCCCCGCAAAAGCAGTTCCCAGATCACGGAAAACTTCCAAAGTGATTTGCCATTCTCCATCCCCCGCTCTGCTTTATATTTTTCCTGTTCGCTTTTTGATTTTAGTCCGTCAAAGACATTCCAGGAAAGCTGAATTCCTGCGAGATAACCATTGGCATTGAACTGGGCTACTTTGTTGTCATACATCTCAAAACTTCCGAAAGCATTGAGTTTTGGGAGAAACTTGGCTTTTGAAGATTTAATCATCCAGTCGTAGGTTTCTAGAGATTTTTGATAAGCTTGTAAATCCTTTCGATTGTCGTTTACTCTCAGATTAGAATCAACGATATATTCTGTGTATTGCAAAGATTCTGTGGGTTTCAGCACTTGATTATCAGAGTTTTCATCCAGTAAAAAATAAAGGTAATCCGAAGCATTTTTTACATTGGATTTTGCTGTCTGAATCTGACTTTCTATCTCGCTGATCTTACATCGATATACAAAACTTCAGATTTCTGAATCATCCCGTTTTTGTAATAATTCTCGATTACTTTTTTATTGGCAAGTGTGGTTTGCTTAGCATTTTCAAGGGTTTCGAGCATTTTATAAGCCAGCTGAAGCATTATATAAGATTTTTTTAGCTCAACTCTTGTTCTTTCTTTTTTGATGTTGAGCGCATCAACTTTTACTTGTCCGGCTTTTTTTTGATACACCGCATCAATATTGATAATGGGTTGCTGAACTTCTATTTTTGTCGCAAAATTGGAGATGCTTTTAGGATGATTAAGGTTATCCGGATTGAAATCCATTGCTGTGATCCTCGCCTGATTGAGCTTTGAACCAAAGGCATACAAAGGATTGTTGGTATTGGAAAATGTGTAAGAAGCATTCACATTCGGAAGATATATCGCTCTGGTTCCCAAAAGTTCGGCTTGGGCGAGCTCGGCTTCTTTTTTTGCCATTTTTACCTGAAGATTATTGTCGATTATTTTACTTTCCAGATCTGTTTTTGAAATATAAATAACCTCTTGTGAAATAACTTCTGAATAGGTTGTCAATAATAAAATAAATAGGCCTATTTTTCTCATTTCTTTAATTTTAAAGCAAAAATAGGATGATGCAAAATGCTGCACAGTAACCTTTATCACATAAGGAAATATTTGCTTAGACTTGACAAAAAAAAACCGCCACAGCGGCGGTAACAATTGAAAAGTATATGGAGACATTTAATCTAATTTAATCTCAGAAATCATTGTAATTTTAGATTTAACTGAATTGGAAATTAAGCAATTGGCTTCAGATTTTTGGAGAACACGTTCCGCTTTTTCTCTGTCTGCTTCATTCTTAATCATAACAACAGGTTCCAAAATGACTTCAGTCATCAGAAATTTTCCATCAATCTGTTCTAATTTTCCTTTAGAACTGCATTCAAAATGGACAAAATCCAGTTTGGAGTTTTCTGCAATTGCTAAAAATGTGGTCATTAAACAACTGCTTACTGCTGCGGTGAACAGATGTTCCGGAGACCATATATTTTCCATTCCTTTAGGAAATTGTGGTGGTGTGGCTACCTCTATGTTTTGAGAAAGTTCGGGTGAAGACATCTCGCCTTTACGATCACTTTTCCACTTTACATCGACGTTATAAAAGTGTGCTTCCATTAGGTTAGATTTTATTTTTCAGGCTTGCCCAGCCACCACCATTGTAAACATTTTTATAGCCATTATTCTGCAAAATACTTTTAGCAGAAGCACTTCTCATTCCGGAAGCGCAACAAGTGATTATTGTTTTATCTTTGTCTCTTAATTTCGAGAGATTTTTCTGAAGCTGATCTACAGGAATATTAACTGAATCTTTGATATGTCCTTCGTCATATTCACTTTTGCTTCTAACGTCTAAAATCACAGCTCCTTTTTTCACAAGTTCTGAGTAATCGGTTTTATCCATCCCGAAAAGGTTTTTTATTGCATCTAACATTTTGTTGATTGTTTAAATTGATAATGCAAATTTACCTTCAGAGATAATATCCGTCAGTGATGTAAGTTACAAAAGCGTAATTTTATTTCGGGAAAGTTTTATCTTGCCTTCGGTTTCGATCTGTTTTAGAACACGGCTTACCGCCTCGCGTGTGATTCCAAGTTCATCTGCTAGTTGCTGATGCGTTACAGAAAGTTCATTGGATTTATAAAGCTGCGATTTTTGGTTCAGAAGGTGTAATAATCTTGCATCTGCTTTCTGGAAAGCAACTGCATTTACCACCTCCAATAAGTCTTCAAACCTTCTTTGGTACAGTCCAAAGATGAAATCTGTCCATTCCGGATATTTCCTGAGCCAGTCTTTCGCCTGCTGAAGGGAAATCATAAGAATCTCAGCGCTTTCTTCTACTACTACTTTCACTTTTGAAGTATCTTGAGTAAGCCCAGAAAGTATAGAAGAAATACAGCTTTCGCCAGGCGTAAGATAATAAAGAAGAATTTCCCGTCCGTCTTCATCAGTCCGCATTACTTTTATGCTTCCTGAGAGCACCAACGGAATATAATGGATGTAAGAATTGATATCAAGAATTACGCTACCCGCAGGAAACAATTTTAAAGCTTTGCTGGCTTCAATTTCTTTTCGGAATTCGGGGTCAGATATTTTTTGAAAATTCATATTCAAATATAATCAAAATATAAAAACCTAAAAATTGACTAGAAAAGCTGCACCTGAACTATTTTGATTCAGAACAGGAAAAATGGCAACTGATGTTTTTGCTTTTTCTTTATTAAACAACTGATTAACAAAAGGAAAAATCCAATACGCCAATTCTGTGCTTAGAATTCCGAAGCCAGCTCCTGCAAATACGTCACCCACCCAATGCTTATCGTTCAAAGTTCTGTATACCACTGTAAAAACAGCAATAGGATAACCTGAAATTGCCAGCCAGAAATGATCATCCTGATATTCCCTGAAAAGAAAATGCGCGGATGAAAATGCTGCTGCGGTATGTCCAGAAGGAAAAGATAAGTTATTGGACTGTTCCGGCCGTTCCTCTTTTACAAGATGTTTAAGCGGAAGGACAAACGCTGCCGAAATCAGCTGAGAAGTTCCGTAAATAATTGTTCGTTCCTTAAAATTATGTTTACCTTTGATCCCTGCCAAATTATAACCATAAGCCATTGCTGCAGGAAGATATTGGGTATAATTATCTAGTTTTATGTGTTTTGGCTGATGTTCTCCGATTTCATATTTTGTAGAAAGATTAAGTTTTTAAGCGCATCCGTCGTTAAACTTGCAATACCGAATCCTATGAATGTTGCTGGAACAATCAGCTTTTTATAACCTGGCTTGTAAACCTGATCAGAATAATCCGGTTGATGTTCAGGGAATGCTATAGAATCTGTTTTAATCTGTCCCAGCAGTATGCTGGAACAGATTAACGCAGTGAATGTTATATATTTCATTGATTATTATTTAAATCTTGAATTTAACGAAATAATATCAGATTCCACTTCGATAGATTTCGTGTAGTGTCCGTATCTGATTTCCAGCATATTCAGTCTTTCTGTGTCGAATAATCCGTTTTTCAGACTGATTCTGATTCCTGCCCCGTAAAAATGAACAACACTTATGATTATTTTTTTATTTAAAATAATAAATTACAAACGGCAGTTGTCTGTCTTTGCCATAATCTCCGTCTTTTGCAGGATGATCGTAATGTGCTCTTAGAAATGTAATCAGTGGCATTTCTGGTTTAAGTTGTTTGTGTTCCCAGTAATGTTACACCAGAGTATGAATCTTCAAAAGCCGATACAGCTCGGTTATAGATAATAACAATATGAAAATCAACCTTTTAATAAAATCAAAGGTATAAAAATCTACTTTTAAAAATGTTTTTTTAATTACTCTGGATTACAACGCTAAAATGTTCAATAAATTGTTAAAGTTAGTTTATTGTTTAAATTAATTCTGAAAATTAATCTACAGAGACTTTACATTTTTAACTGACGAAAAATATGGACAAATAACTTATAATTTAATATTTATTCTTCTTCCTCTGTATTTTTAAGCTTCATCAAAAGCGTGTATGCATTTTTGGTCACGATCTTTTTATTCTCAAAATCATCAAAATTGAGAATCTGAGTAAATCCGTTTTCCGTTTCTCCCAAAGTAACCGGAGTCAATCGGTACGTCTGTTTTTTAACCTCAACAAACACAAAATCTTTGCCTTCAAAATTCACGATGCTTTCTTCCGGAACCGCATTGGAAAAAGAGGTGCTGGTTTCAATTTCGGCATTCATATACATTCCCGGAACCAGGCTATGGTCGTATTTATCGAAATGACAGTGAACTTCTGCCAAACCACCTTGACTGATATCTTTGCTGATGAGAAGGATTTCCCCATAATATTTTTTACTTGGATCTGCATTGGTGTACGCTGCAAAACGCTGCCCTTTTTTCAGGTTTTCCAGGTCTTTTTCGTACACTTTAAGATTCAGGTGGATGTCATCCGGATTGATGAGCTCAAAAAGTACATCTGAAGGATTTACATATTTCCCGATGTTCACATTCACTTTGCTTACAAAACCATTGATGGAGCTGTAAACAGGAACGCTTTTCCTAATGCTTCCGGATTTTAAAGATTCCGGATTGATATTGATGAGTTTGAGCTGCTGCGCCAATGAGTTCATCAGAATTCTCTGGCTGTTCATTTCAGACTGGGCGAGCTGCATCGCTTTGTCGCTGCTTGCCTGACTTTGGTTCAGTGTTTTCTGACGGTTGTAATCCAGTTCTGCAAAATGTGCTTTGGATCTTGCCATCAGATAATCCTGCTGAAGCTGAATGAACTGCGGATTTTCAATCACTGCAATCACCTGACCTCTGGAAACCGGCATTCCCGGAAGAAGATTACTGGATTTCAGATAACCGCCAAGCGGAATGCTTACTGAAACCAGATTTTGAGGCGGAACATCGATTATTCCGTTTAATTTCAGGGTTGAAGCGATATTCTGTAAAGAAAGTGTGGTTGTTTCTATCGGCGCATTTCTTAACTGAGCATCGGTTAAAGTAACTACATTTTCGTCTTTCGGGAGGCTTTTTTCCTGTTTTGGAGCTTCTTCTTTTTTACATTGAATGAAGACAAAAAAGCTGATTAATAAGGTATATATTGTAATTGATTTCATTTTTTTACGGATTTAAAGTAAGGTATTCCAGTTCAATGGCACTTTGATTAAGTTTCCAGACTGCATCGGTGTAATTGTTTTTAAGCTGTACTGCCTGATTTACGAGGATCACAAATTCGAGGTAATTGATTTCTCCGCCGATAAACTGTCTTTTTGCCGTTTCAGTAATGATGTCTGCATTTTTCAGATCGGAACTTTCATATTTTGAAACAATTTCCAGATTGGACTGATAGATTTCTCTCGCTTTTTTAAGTTGATTCTGAAGGTTGAATTCCGCGTTTTTCAGCTCACTTTCAGCAACAGACTGTGCTACTTTTGCAGCTTCAATTCTCGCTTTCTGACCACCTGAAAATATCGGAAGCGAAACACCCACCTGAACCGAATGAAACTGAGGCGTTGCATTATACAATTTATCATCCGGACCCAATCCTTTAAAACTGTTCAGATTATATGCGAATTGTAATCCGGGAAGCATTTTTGCTTTTTCCAGCGCGATCTGTTCTGCGGAAATATTTTTCTGCTGTTCCCAGATTTTCACTAATGGATGATACGTCAGTTTTTCGTTTAAAGAATTGGCAAAAGATTTTGAATCTTCGGGAATGAAATCTGTTTCCGTATTCAGAAGCCACTGAAACTGGATCTTTAAAACGGCTAATTCCTGCTGCAATTGTTTTAACTGAATTTCTATTGCAGATTTCTGGCTTGAAGCGGTTGTTTTTTCCAGAATATTGCTCTCGCCTGCTCTCAGTCTGAGGTTCGCTTTGTCTGAAAAGTCGGTGTACAGTTTCAGGATTTCATTCAGCAATTTTTCTTTTTCCTTCCAGTACAGAATGTTGTAAAAGGTAAGACTGACTGCTTTTTTAAGTTCATATTCTTTCAGCGAAACATTCAGCAGAGATTTTTTCCATTCTTCGGTGTATACATTTTTCTGCTTTTTATATACCGTCGGAAAAGCAATGTTCTGGGAAACGCCAAATTTCATATCGTTGTACGCACTGTTGATCTGTCCGTAATCGAACGTTACACCAGTCTGCGGAATATCATTCGCCGATTTTATCAACGCTTTGGAATATTCAGATTTCAATTTTTCGTTTTTAAGATTTCTGTTGTTTTCCAGTGCGGTATTGATCGCAGTCTGAAGATTGATTGGCGTTTGCGCCTTCAGTCCGAATCCCGCAAAGCTGAATAGCAAAATCAATACGGCCGTTATATTTTTGTGATTATTTTTCATATGTAGATATTTATTGTTTTTTAAAGGTCATATGTAATCGCGTTTTCTTCATATGCGTTTGTGTTTTCCCAATGATGGCGATTTCATTTTAAATCCTTTTTCAATGGTTACATAAAGAAGCGGTAGTACAAAAAGCGTAAGGAAAGTTGCCACGAGCAGACCTCCGATCACCACAGTTGCCAACGGACGCTGAACTTCTGCACCCGCTCCGTTGCTTAATGCCATCGGAATAAATCCTAAAGAGGCAACAAAAGCCGTCATCAGAACCGGACGAAGTCTGGACTCCCCGCCATCAATCACGATTCTCACAATATTCCGGATTCCGCTTTTGTATAATCTATTGAATTCTGAAATACGAACGATTCCGTTGAGAACTGCCACTCCGAAAAGGGCGATGAACCCTACTCCTGCACTGATGCTGAAAGGCATTCCTCTCAAAGCCAGAAGAAATACGCCGCCAATAATTGACAGTGGAATTGCGGTGTAAATCAGCAGACTTTCTTTCACCGAGCCGAATGCTAAGAACAACATCACAAAAATAAGCGCCAAAGCAACCGGAACGGCAATCATCAGACGTTGTTTTGCATTGTTCAGGTTTTCAAAAGAACCTCCGTAAGTCATATAATACCCTGTCGGAAGTTTTATCTCTTTGTTTACTTTAGTCTGAAGTTCTTCCACGATGCTCTGAACGTCTCTTCCTTTGATGTTGAATCCAACGACAATTCTGCGTTGTGCATTTTCCCTCTGTATTTGGTTGGGTCCGTTTTTTACTTCAACTTTCGCAAGCTGGGAAAGCGGAATCTGGTTTCCGAAAGGAGTCGGAACCAACAGGTTTTTAATATCATCCACATTTTTACGGACTTTGGAATCGAGACGGACAACCATATCGAAACGTTTTTCGCCTTCGAAAACGAGACCTGTACTCTGCCCTGCAAATGCAGCATTCACAATCCGGTTGATATCAGAAATGGATAAATGATACTGTGCGATTACCGGACGGTTGTATTCTATGGTTACCTGCGGCATTCCTGCAATCGGCTCAATGTAAAGATTCTGCGCTCCGTCTACAGTTTCAATTATTTTCCCGAGTTTCTGGGCATTGTTTGAAAGCACGTCCAGATCATCACCGAAAATTTTCACCACGACATCCTGTCTTGCTCCTGTCATCAATTCATTGAAACGCATCTGCACCGGAAACTGAAAACTTACCGTTACACCAGGAACATCCTGTAGTTCTTTGGTCATTTTATCTGCCAGTTCCGGAAATGTGGATGCGGAAGTCCATTCTTTTTTATCTTTCAGAATCACCATTAAATCGGCGGCATCCATCGGCATAGGATCTGTAGGAACTTCCCCGCTTCCTATTTTTGTCACGACTTTTTGCACTTCAGGAAATCTTGATTTCAGTATGTGAGCGGCTTTTTGGGTACTTTCAATAGTTGTATTCAGATTACTTCCCGGCAAAACTCTGGTTTCTACGGCAAAATCTCCTTCTTCAAGGGAAGGAATAAATTCTCCTCCCATTCTGCTGAGAATGAAAATTGCCAATACAAAAAGTACAGCCACGATGGAGAATACCATTTTCGGGATTCTTAAAATTTTAAGCAGTGTTTTCAGATAGATTTTCTCTACTTTTTTCATCATCCGGTCTGATAAGGTTGGCTTTGAATTTCTTTTTCTCAACAGCAAAGAGCTCATCATCGGAATGTAGGTTAACGACAATAAAAATGCTCCTAATAAAGCGAAAGCCACCGTCTGAGCCATTGGTTTAAACATTTTCCCCTCAATTCCCTGTAAGGTAAGAATGGGAAGATAAACAATCAGGATGATGATCTGACCGAAGACTGCACTGTTCATCATCTTTCCGGCAGAATCGGTAACAATGGTGTCCATTTCTTCTTTTCCGACGGAGAATATTTTTTTGAATTTTGAATTATGACTGAACTGATGCAGAACGGATTCTACAATAATTACTGCACCGTCGATAATCAACC
>DLND01000155.1:0-4778 GCA_002476905.1 Flavobacteriales bacterium UBA7519 | reverse complement strand
CCGTCGATAATCAACCCAAAATCTAGTGCACCGAGACTCATCAGGTTTCCGCTGACTCCGAAAAGATTCATCATACAGATAGCAAAAAGCATTGCAAGCGGAATTACGGAAGCCACAAGCAATCCTGCACGTACATTCCCGAGGAACAGAACCAAAACAAAAACAACAATTAATGCGCCTTCCGTAAGGTTTTTCTCAACGGTTCCGATGGCGTTGTTTACCATTTTGGTACGATCCAGGAACGGTTCTATTACTACTCCTTTCGGAAGGGTTTTCTGGATCTGTGCGATTTTTTCTTTCACGTTTTTAATGACCTGATTGCTGTTCTCGCCTTTCAGCATCATCACCACTGCCCCGGAAACTTCTCCCTGATCGTTGAATGTCATTGCACCGTATCTTGTGGCAAAGCTGGTTTTCACCTCTGCAACATCTCTAATGAACAATGGAATTTCATTGGTTTTGGAAGCAATCGCTATATTTTTAATGTCTTCGATATTTCCGATGAGACCTTCGCTTCGGATGTATAAAACGGTGGGACCTTTTTCGATATAAGCTCCTCCTGTGTTCTGGTTATTGGTATTTAAAGCATCAAAAACATCGTTAATGGTGATTCCGTAAGCGTTTAATCTGTCGGGATTGACGGCAATTTCGTATTGTTTCAGTTTTCCTCCGAAACTGCTGACTTCAGCAACGCCTTTTACACCGAGAAGCTGTCTTCGTACGATCCAGTCCTGAATGGTGCGAAGTTCTGTAATGTCGTATTTTTTCTCGTAGCCTTTTTCGGGGCGGATCACGTACTGGAAAATTTCGCCTAACCCTGTAGAAATAGGACCTAATTCGGGAGTTCCTATTCCCTGTGGAATCTGGCTCTGAACCTGCTGCAGCCTTTCTGCCACCTGCTGTCTTGCCCAGTATACATCGACGTCATCCTCGAAAACGATGGTAACGAGCGATAACCCGAAACGGGAAAAACTGCGGATTTCTTTTAATCCTGAAATATTATTGTTCGCCTGTTCTATGGGAAATGTCACGAGTCTTTCGATGTCTGTTGCTCCAAATGATGGGGCAATGGTGATGACCTGAACCTGATTGTTGGTGATATCCGGAACGGCGTCTATCGGAAGTTTGGTGACCTGATAGGAACCAATGCCTATCAATCCCAAAATCAACAGCGCAATGATGAGTTTATTCTTTACAGAAAACTCAATGATTTTTGTAAGCATAATGATTTGTTGAGCTTATTAGCAAATGATAGATAACTAGTTTACAAATAAATATCTCTATTTGAATTTACGATTCTAGCAAATGCTGATGAATAAATAAGTTTGATAGTCTGATAAAAAATTAATGAACCTATTGTTGATTAATTTAATACCAAAACGTTCTCAAAAATATTTTTGAGAGAAATTCATAAAAAAAATCAACAAAATTTCGGCGGCTGCCAAATGGAATTGAGAATATCTTTATTGTAAAAGAAGCTTTTGTAAAAAGTCTGTTTGGATTTAATAATCGGGTTGGATTCTTTGTCGGACAACTGAAACGTAAAGGGTGTCGCAGGTGTACATACGATGATAAGATGCGCTGCGTGGGAAACAAACGGCAACTGCTGATCTTTGGTATAATCTGAATCTTTTACCGGATTATCATAATGGATTTTGAAGAATGAACCAATTGTGAGCTTCGGATTCTCCTGTTTGTATTCTAAATAATGCTCAATAAGAACCGGAATTTTCAAAAACTGATACAGCTCGGTTGTAGAAACCAAGTATAAACTAAGCAATAGTATCGAGATCAGTTTTTTCACCTCTGCAAAATTATAAAATGTTTCGTTAAGAATGAATCTATATTACATCATTTCAAAAAATCTTAAACACCTTTTGCCAACCTTCGCACCATTCCTTTAAAAATTATCCCGTGAAACGGCAATACAGAATACCAATAGAGTCTTCCCGTTAATCCGTGAGGCCGGAAAACAGCTTTTTGCCAAAGCTTTCCCTTGTAAACTTTAAACATCAGCCAAGCTTCTCCAGGAAGTTTCATTTCTGCAAAAAGAATGAGTTTTCCTTCTTCTTTATTGGCATACAGTACTCTCCAGAAATCGAGTGCATCACCTTGATGAAGATTTTCAGGATGTGTTCTTCCGCGTCTCAGTCCTGGTCCGCCAGCAATTAAATCCATAAATCCGCGAACTTTCCAGAGACTTTGACCGTACCAACCGTTTTTGCCACCTAAAGAAAAAATCCTGCTCATGCATTTTTCACGGTCATCATATTTTTCTGTTCTTAAATCAACAAAGCAACCGTATTTCGGAACATCAAGATAATCTTTCAGGCTGGAATCACTTCTACTGCTGATAAAACTGTCTTTCCAACTCGACGCAATTTCGTTGTCTTGAATTTTAGCCAGCGTTCTTCTCAGAGCCGTATCATAAGAAAAAGGCTGAACTCCGGTAATCTGTTTGATTTCCGCAAGACTTTCCGGTCTACAAACGACTTCAATTTTCATACTTCCGACCAAAGCAGAAGCTAAATTATACGATGTTGAAGTAATAAAATACAGCCAATACGAAGACAATTTCGGAGTCATTACAGGAACGGTGAAAATTTTTCTTTTCAGTCCTCTGATTTTGGCAAACTCCAAAAGCATTTCTTTGTAGGTCAAAACATTATCACATCCGATATCAAAATTTTTGTGATACGCCTCTTCTTTAAATAAAGTAAAAATCAGAAAATCCAGAACATTGGCAATTCCTATCGGCTGACATTTGGTGTGAAGCCATTTCGGAGCCACCATCACCGGTAATTTTTCCACCAGATCTCTGATGATTTCGAACGATGCACTTCCTGAACCAATGATAATTCCCGCTCTCAAAACTGTTGCCGGAACTTTACATTTCATCAGGATTTTTTCAACTTCAAATCTTGAACTGAGATGTTCAGATAATTCTTTTTCATTAGCCAAACCCGAAAGATAGATGATGTGTTTGCAATCGGTTTTTTCAATATAATTTGAAAAATTAATGGCGCATTGTCTTTCACTTTCCGCATAATCGTTGCTGTTGCTCATCGAATGCATCAGATAAAACGCCCCGGAAATATCTTTTGGAATATTTTCCAGCGTTTCGGATTTCAGAAAATCCACTTCCACCACTTCAATTTGGGCATCATCAATATCCACACTTTTGGAAAAACGGTTTTTATCCCTGCAACAGCAAATGACCTGATAACCTTGTGCAGCAATTACGTTTATCATTCGTTTTCCGATGTAATCGGTAGCTCCGGTAAGAAGAATTCTTTTCATAAGTTTGGATTTGGTAAATGGAAATTACTTCAGTTAATAATAAAATTATACCTTTTCTAAAAGATGCCCGAAATAATCTTTCTTTTTTGAAAGATAACTTTCGTTCACGTCATTCGATTCTATTTCCAAAGGAACTCTGTGATGCAGAATAATTCCGCTGTTTTCCAATGATTTGAGTTTATCAGGATTGTTCGTCAGCAGATTAATTTCTTTCACATTCAGCATCTTAAGCATTTCCACCGCTACATCAAAATTTCTCCCGTCTGCAGGCAAACCTAATTTTAAATTCGCTTCCACCGTGTCAAAACCTTTTTCCTGAAGCGCGTAAGCTCTCAATTTATTGATGATTCCGATATTTCTGCCTTCCTGCCGAAGGTAAATAATCATTCCGCCATTTTCCGACATATATTTCATTGCAGCATCCAATTGCTGTCCGCATTCGCATTTTTTAGAATGAAAAATCTCGCCTGTGATACATTCTGAATGAAAACGAACGTTTACTGTTTTGCTGAAATCTGTATTTTCTGCCACCCAAACCAAGTGCGGATTCCAGTCTTCTTCGTATTCTGAGAATGCATAAACGGTAAACATCCCAAAATCTGTTGGTATATTCGATTGTGCCTGTATTGTCAACATAATTCAAAAATTAAATGGTTTATATAGTACAAATTTATACTTTATTTTAATTGATTGTAAAATTATTTACTAATTTTGTCAATAAATAAATTCTATTATGCAAGAACAAGCCCATATCACGCAGGAAAAAATATTTGAATTATACGGAGATTATATTTTGAATCACGGAGAAAAACCGAAAAACGTTTACCTTTTTTCGAAAGAAAATAATTTTGAGGAGAAAGAGTTTTACCACTATTTCTCAGGATTCGAGCAAATCGAAAGAGAAATATTGAATCATCTTTTCACGAAATCTCTGGAACTTGCTTCGGAAGTGAATTCCTCGAACAAATTGACAACCAAAGAAAAACTACTGAATGTGTATTACATTTTCTTTGAAAATATGACGATGAACCGTTCTTTAGTTTTATCTATTTTGGGAAGCAATAAAATCCAGAATATCAAAACGCTTCAGAATCTCAGAGAAACCCATAAACAATTTGTTAATACGCTCGATTTCAAAGAGTGGGAAATGATTGAAAAAGCGAAGGAAGACATCCGAAAATTCAACGAAAAATCAAGACAGGAAGCACTTTGGCTCCATTTGGTTTCCGCCATTGATTTTTGGAAAAAAGACACTTCTTCCGATTTTGAAAAAACGGATATTTTCATCGAAAAAACCGTCGATACGGGTTTTGAACTGATGGACAACGAGCCATTGAGAAAACTGGCTGACCTCGGGAAGTTTCTGTGGAAGGAAAATTTTAAATGAGTTGATGAATAGCGATTGGCAAATGCTTTTGGTTTCTAATAAGCTAAATAATTTAGGCTAAAGTAATATTTTTAAAATCCAAAAGGATAGC
>DLND01000142.1:22132-57428 GCA_002476905.1 Flavobacteriales bacterium UBA7519 | reverse complement strand
AAGGTTCGCAAAGGCGTAAAACTTAGCAAAGTAAAAGTAATTGCTGAACGAAGTGCCTTTGCGAACCTTAAAATATTTTCAATAATTATATTGAAACTTTGCGTTCATTGCGTTTAAAATATTCTCAAAAGGTTTTGATTTTTTAAAGTAATTATTACCTATTTTTACAATCAGAATGGCATTCAAATTACCAAACTCCAAACTTCCTGATGTGAAAACGACGATTTTCACAGAGATGAGCTTATTAGCACAACAGGAAAACGCAGTCAATCTTTCTCAAGGATTTCCGGATTACCAGCCTGATGAGAACTTAATAAAATATCTCGGTGATTTTGCGAAACAAGGTTATAATCAATATGCACCTTTAGCCGGAATCAAAGAACTTCGAGAAGAGATTTCGAGGAAATTCAACGTCCAGTATCAAGTGGATTATCAGCCCGATTCTGAAATTAATGTTACTGCTGGAGCAACTCAAGGAATTTTTACAATCATTTCTGCTTTCGTAGAAAAAGGAGATGAAGTGATTATTTTCGAACCTGCTTATGATTGTTACGAACCTTCAATTATTTTGAATGGCGGAATCGTAAAAAACGTCAAAATGCTTTATCCTAATTATGAAATTAATTGGAATGAAGTCAAAAATCTGGTTTCCGAAAAAACCAAGATGATGATCATCAACAATCCGAATAATCCTTCCGGAAAAATCCTGAAACAAAAAGATATTGATGAACTGATTTCGATTGTAAAAAATACAGACATCATTATTCTAAGTGATGAAGTTTATGAAAGCATCACTTTCGATGAAAAACCTCATCTGACTTTGGCAAAATATCCTGAACTGAAAGAGAGAACTTTCGTTGTTGGTTCTTTTGGGAAATTGCTACACATCACGGGTTGGAAAATTGGTTATGTTTGTGCGCCTGCGGATTTGATGAATGAGTTTCGGAAAGTTCATCAGTTCAATGTGTTTTGTGTGAATACGCCTGCACAATTTGCCATTTCTAAATATTTGCAGAATGTTGATGACTTCAAATCAATCTCAACATTTTTCCAAACAAAAAGAGATTATCTTAAAAATGCGTTGAAAGAAACACCTTTTCAATTATTAGATTGCGAAGGAACGTATTTTTTATCTGCCAATTTTGGCGCAATTTCTGATAAGCAAGACAAGGATTTTTGCTACTGGCTAACCAAAGAATACAAAGTTGCAACTATCCCATTTTCTGCATTTTACAAAGATAAAACTGATGAAAAAGTGATCCGTTTTTGTTTTGCTAAAAAAAAGGAAACATTGGACAAAGCCATAGAAAAGTTATTGAAAATTACAATATAAAATGAAAAACCTAATCATCGCCGCTTCTTTGCTAGTAGGAGTTAGCGCATTTTCTCAAGCGAAAATTGACCCAACAAAACTGAACTATCTGCCCGTAGATGTAAGTCCAATGGATGCAGTTTATTACCCTCTTCAAGTGACTTCATCCAAAACGGAAACTCCGAAAGTGAAGTTACAATACTCTCGTCCTCAGAAAAAAAACAGAGTAATTTTTGGAAACCTTATTAAGTATGGAGAAATCTGGAGATTTGGAGCGAATGAAAATTCTGAAATCAAATTTTACACGCCTGTAAAAATAGGTGGAAAAGAAATTCCTGCCGGAACTTACAGTATTTTTGCAATTCCTTTTGAAAAAGAATGGACGATTATTTTAAATTCTGACACTGATAAATGGGGTGCGTATTTCTATGATAAAAGTAAAGATGTTGTGAGATTTAATGTGCCTGTTGAGAAAACAGCTTCTCCAATCGAATATTTTTCTGTGACATTTGTACAGACAAAATCGGGAGCAGATTTGTACGCTGCATGGGATAATTCTCAAGTTAAATTTCCGATTGAGTTTAAATAATCCTCAAAGATTTATAACAATTAAAGTCTTGTCAAAATTTGATAAGGCTTTTTTGTTATTACAACTCTAATGTCAACAAATCTTCAAAACTTTGAATCTGAATTTTTGGGTTTTCGATTTTTCCAAAACCGTAAGCTGCATAAATAAAGTCAACACCAGCTTTCTCAGAAGCTTCTTTGTCCCAAATAGTGTCGCCAACGTAGACAGGATTTTGTAGATTATTTCGTTCCACAATCAACCTGATGTTCTTATCTTTTGGCAAACCATAGTTACCGAAACATTCGAAATCTTCAAACAAATCTTCAAAACTAAAAAACCCGATGAAGTTCTCGATATAACCTTTCATACAATTACTGACAATGAAAAGCCGATAATTCTCCGCTAATTTTTCTAGTGTTTCTTTGACTTTTGGAAATAATTTGCCACCATATTCTTTAAGATATTGATTTTCTTTATTAGCATAAATTGTTTCGAATTCTTCTAGTTTTTCTTTGGGAACAAAACTGAAATACTGTGTAAAAATATCGTCCATTTTCATCCCAGAAAAATCTCTAACAGTCTGAGAAGTGATATTGAAATCAAATCCAATCGCTTGAATGCTGTCGTTAAAAGCTCGGACAACGGTTTCCGAAGCGTTCCAAAGTGTTCCGTCTAAGTCAAAAATAATACTGTCTCTCTTCATAATCTAAATCATAAACCATTCGTTCACAAGACTTGCGGCTAATCTTGCGGTTCTTTCCTGTATATCAAAATTGGGATTCACTTCTGCCACATCCAATGCTTTGGTTTTTTCTGATGATAAAATTTGACGGTAAATCTGCATAAATTGACGGTCAGCAAAAATCCCGTTATAAGCAGGTGCGCTGACGCCTGGCGCAATGGACGCATTGAAAACATCCATACAAATCGTAACGTAAACCACATCCGCATCTTCTAAAAACGAGTTGATTGTGAACATTATATTCGGAATATTTTCATAGTAAATTTCGTCAGCTAAAATGAATTTCATTCCGAAATTATCTGCACTCTCAAACAATTTCCTAGTATTACTATTTTTCTGAATCCCTATATGTAAAGAATGAATCTCGCCTGCCTGAGCAATTTGCCAAAAACCTGTTCCAGAACTTGCTAATCCGTTTTCTGGTTCACGGTTATCAAAATGTGCATCAAAATTAATGATTCCTATTTTTTGTTTGGGAAAAGCTTTTTTGATTCCAGAATAATGTGCAAAAGTAACTTCGTGTCCACCACCTAAAACAACAGATTTCCCTTGTTTTGATAATACTTTCGAAATTTTTTCAGCCAACGAATTTTGAGTTGATTCTAGGTCGTGATCTTCACATTTGATGTTTCCGAAATCTTTCAGCGAAAATCCAGAATTAACAACCGGGAAATTCGACATACTTTTTCTAATCAAATCTGGAGATTCCTGAGCTCCTACTCTACCTTTATTTCGTTTCACACCTTCATCTACAGCAAAACCGTGTAAAACGAAATCATTAGGGTTAATAGTTTCATAATCCGATTCTGTTTTCACTCTTTGAAAAATCCTGTGATACGATTCTTCTTCGCCATCAAAACGACCTGTCCATTCAAACATAATTTAGATTTTTTCTCCGTTGATATAAATATTTTTCGGCTTCAAACTTCCTTGATGATAAAGAATATTTTGAAAATTATCTGTTTCATAAGTGATGAAATCAGCTTTCTTTCCTTCTGCTAAAATACCTCTGTCTTCTAAATCCAAAGCATAGGCCGCTCGGAAAGTTATCGCTGCTAAAACCTCAGCTGTAGTCAATTTCTGATATGTTGCTAAAATCGAAGCTTGAGTCACGAGATTTCCCATTGGAGCAGAACCAGGATTCCAGTCTGTTGCAATGGCTAAGATTCCACCTTTGTCTAATATTTTTCTCGCTGGAGAAAACGGTTCGCCCAAACCTAAACTGGCTCCTGGCAAAGCAATCGCCACAGTATTAGAATTGGCTAAAAACTCAATATCTTCATCAATAGTCGCTTCCAAATGGTCAGCAGATTTGGCACCCACTTCAACGGCAATTCTTGAACTTCCTGCCGTAAATTGGTCTGCGTGAACGGTGATTTGAAAACCTAATTCTTTAGCTTTTACAAGAAAATTCTTGCTCTCTTCTAACTGAAACGCTGATTTCTCAATAAAAATATCTACTCTATTGGCAAGGTTTTCTTCTTTTACTTTTGGTAGAATTTCATTCAAAATATAATTCAGATATTCTTCTGAAGTCCCTTCAAAATCTCTTGGCTTGAGATGAGCTGATAAGCAAGTCGGAACTAATGTAGCTTTTGTTAAACCTTGAGCTTTTTTTATAGCTCTCAACATTTTGAGTTCTTCATCAACATTTAATCCGTAACCACTTTTTATTTCGATGGTTGTAATGCCCTGCCTGAGTAAAAAACAGACTCTTTCCAAAATGCCATTTACCAAGTCATCTTCTGAGGCAGCTCTTGTATGTTTTACAGAACTCCAAATGCCACCACCAGATTCTGCAATCTCCAGATAAGTTTTACCTGCATTTCGCATAGCAAAATCATTGGCTCGATTTCCCCCGAAGGAAATATGCGTATGGGCATCTACAAAAGCCGGAATTGCAATTTGCTCGCCTTCAATCAAATCGATTTCAGAATTTGGGAATTTTTGCATCAAAAAATCGAAATCGTTTACTTCTAAAATTTTTCCATTTTCAGTAAGAATTCCGCCATTGGAAATGATTTCTAAAGATTCATCATTCAATTTTCCTTTTAATGGAAGATGGTTGAGTGTGATGATTTGTTTGAATGGGCCTGATAATTTCATATTAAAACTTGAATCGTAAAATTAAAAAAAGAGATGCAATTGGCACCTCTTTTTGTTTAAAAAACTTCTCTTCCTATCTTGAGAATATTATCACTTTTTCCCATCGAGTAAAAATGCAGAACTGGAATCCCAAAATCTAAAAGTTCCTTACTCTGGTTGATTGCCCATTCTATTCCGACTTCCCGAACATCACTATTAGTTTTGCATTTCAGAACTTCATTGATTAAAGTTTCGGGTAAATCAATTTTGAAAACCTGTGGCAACATTTGCAAATGTGTTTTGGTAGCAATAGGTTTGATTCCCGGAATAATCGGGACATCAATTCCAATTTCTCTGGCTTGTTTTACAAAATCGAAGAATTTTTGATTATCAAAAAACATTTGTGTGACGATATAATCTGCGCCAGCTTCTACTTTTTTCTTCAACATTTGAAGGTCATAATTCATAGAAGGTGCCTCGATATGTTTTTCCGGATAACCTGCAACGCCAATACAGAAACTGTTATCCACGTCCGATTCTATTTTACCGTGAAGATATTCTCCAATTCCCAAATCGTGAATCTGTTTTACCAAATCCGAAGCATATTTGTGTCCGCCCACAGAAGGTTCAAAATATTTTTCACCTTTCATCGCATCGCCTCGCAATGCAACAATATTATTGATTCCCAGATACATACAATCTACCAACAGATATTCGGTTTCTTCTTTGGTAAATCCACCACAAAGAACGTGCGGAACTGTATCAACATTATATTTATTCTGAATCGCCGAGCAAATACCCAAAGTTCCTGGACGCATTCTCGTGATTTTTCTTTCCATCAAACCATTTCCTCTTTCTAAAAAAATATATTCTTCACGGGAAGTTGTAACATCTATGAATGGTGGTTTAAACTCCATCAAAGGATCGATATTCTTATATAAATCGGCAATTCCAACGCCTTTTTGCGGAGGAACAATTTCAAAAGAAAAAAGCGTTTTGCCGTTGGCGTTTTTTATATGGTCCGTAATTTTCATTCAATAATTTTAAATAATATTAATCCGCAAGATTCGGAGCCAGCCATTTTCTGGCATATTCTAAGTCAATATTCTTTCTTTCAGCGTAATCTTTCAATTGGTCTTCATCAATTTTCCCGACTCCGAAATATTTTGATTTTTCATTTCCGAAATAATATCCTGAAACTGCAGCCGTTGGCCACATCGCCAGACTTTCAGTCAAAGTCACTCCGATGTTTTCTTCGACTTTTAATAAATCCCAAATCGTAAGTTTTTCCAGATGGTCAGGACAAGCAGGATAACCTGGAGCAGGGCGAATTCCCATATATTTTTCTTTGATTAACTCTTCGTTATCCAGCGTTTCATTTTCGGAATAACCCCAATATTCGGTTCTGACTTTTTTGTGAAGATATTCTGCAAAGGCTTCTGCAAGACGGTCTGCCAAAGCTTTTACCATAATGGCGTTGTAATCATCATTTTGCTCTTCATATTCTTTCGCCAACTCATCGGCTCCAAAACCAGTACAAACACAGAAAGTTCCAATATAATCTTGTTTTCCGGAATTTTCTGGCGCAATAAAATCACTTAAAGCAAAATATTCTTTCCCTTCTGATTTCTTGTGTTGTTGTCTCAAAGTTCTGAAAGTCGAAATCACATTCTGATGGTCATCAAAAACTAAAATATCATCCTGTTCATTAGCATTAGCTGGGAAAATCCCAAAAATACCTTTCGCTTTGAAACTTTTTTCTTTTAGGATTTTCTTGAGCATAATTTTAGCTTCGTTGAATAAAATCGTTGCTTGTTCTCCAACGACATTATCCGTTAAAATCTCTGGAAATTTCCCAAATAATTGCCAACTTCTGAAAAACGGAGACCAATCGATAAAATCAACTAATTCATCAAGATTTTGATCTTCAATAATGGTAATTCCTAATTTTTTAGGTGTTGGAATATTTTCATTTTCCCAATCGATTTTGAATTTCTTTTCACGAGCTTCTGCAATCGGAACATATTCTTTGTCAACTTGACGATTCAAAAACTTTTCACGGAATTCATCATAATCTTTTCTGATTTCCAAAGCATAAGCATTGGATTTATCGTGATTCAACAATGCGCTTACAACACCAACCGCTCGGGAAGCATCATTCACGTGAACAACCGTGTTGGAGTATTTTGGTGAAATTTTAACCGCTGTGTGCGCTTTGGAAGTGGTTGCGCCGCCAATCAACAAAGGAAAATTGAGATTTTTCCGCTCCAATTCATCCGCAATATGAACCATCTCGTCCAGACTTGGCGTAATCAATCCGCTTAATCCAATCACATCTACTTTTTCATCAATCGCAGTCTGGATAATTTTTTCAGCAGGAACCATCACACCTAAATCCACAATCTCGTAATTATTACAACCCAAAACTACGCTCACAATATTTTTTCCGATATCGTGAACATCGCCTTTTACAGTTGCCATAAGGATTTTTCCGTTGGACTTTTGAGTCTGGTCTTTTTCCGCTTCAATGAAAGGCTGAAGATAAGCTACGGCTTTTTTCATTACTCTCGCCGATTTCACCACCTGAGGCAAAAACATTTTTCCACTTCCAAAAAGGTCACCGACAACGCCCATTCCTGTCATTAGATTAATTTCGATAACATCCAAAGGACGTTTAGAATTTTGACGGGCTTCTTCTGTATCTTCCTCAATAAAACGGTCAATTCCTTTAACCAAAGCGTGCGTGATTCTCGTTTGCAAATCCTGTTCCCTCCAACTAAGGTCCTCAACTTTTTCTTTTTTGGTTGATTTATGTTTTTCGGAGTAATCCAGAAGTTTTTCAGTGGCATCGTCAGTCCTATCAAGCATTACATCTTCAACCAATTCCAATAAATCTTTCGGAATTTCATCATAAACTTCGAGCATTGTTGGATTCACGATTCCCATATTCATCCCTGCTTTTATCGCGTGGTAAAGGAAAACGGAGTGCATCGCTTCTCTCACAGAATCATTTCCACGGAACGAAAACGAAACGTTGGAAACACCGCCACTCACGGAAGCATTTGGAAGATTGGTGCGAACCCATCTTGTAGCTTCGATAAAATCAATGGCATTTCTGCGGTGTTCATCCATACCTGTCGCAACAGGAAAAATATTAAGGTCGAAAATAATATCTTCGGAAGGAAACCCAACCTGATTTACCAAAATATCATAAGACCTTTTGGAAATCTCGATTCTTCTTTCGTAATTATCCGCTTGTCCAACCTCATCAAAAGCCATAATAATCGCCGCTGCGCCGTATCTTTTAATCGCTTTTGCTTGTTTGATGAATTCTTCTTCGCCACCTTTCAAACTGATGGAATTCACGACAGGCTTTCCTTGAACAACTTGCAAACCAGCTTCCAGAATTTCCCATTTTGAAGAATCAATCATAATTGGGATTCTTGCAATATCCGGTTCAGACGCGATGAGGTTTAGGAATCTGACCATCGCTGTTTTCCCGTCCAAAAGTCCGTCGTCCATATTGACGTCAAGAATCTGAGCACCACCTTCCACCTGATTTCTGGCAATATCGAGTGCTTCAGAATATTTTTCTTCCTTAATTAAACGAAGAAATTTTTTGGAACCAGCAACATTGGTTCTTTCTCCAACATTGATAAAGTTGGATTCGGGAGTTATAATTAAAGGCTCGAGGCCTGATAATTTCAGATATTTTCTTTTACAATCTGTTTCCATAAATTATTCACTAATTGCCGATAATTGTCTCGGCTTGTACTTTTTTGCCAAATCAGCAATTGCTTTGATATGGTCTGGCGTTGTTCCGCAACAGCCACCGATAATATTGATTAATCCTTTTTCTAAATATTCTTTCACTTGCTCAGCCATTTGTTCTGCGGATTCATCATATTGACCGAATGCATTCGGTAAACCTGCGTTCGGATAAGCAGAAATTCCGAAATCGGTGTGATTGGCGAGAATTTCTAAATAAGGCGTCAACTGTTTCGCACCCAAAGCACAGTTGAAACCAACACTTATCAAATCCATATGTGAAACCGAAATCAAAAATGCATCCGCCGTCTGCCCGCTCAGAGTCCTTCCGGAAGCATCGGTAATGGTTCCAGAAACCATAATCGGAATCTTGATGTTTCTTTCATCCTGGATTTCGTCAATTGCGAATAACGCTGCTTTTGCATTAAGAGTATCGAAAATTGTTTCTACCAGAAGAATGTCAGAACCTCCGTCTAGCAAAGCTTCAGCCTGTTGTTTGTACGCGATTCTTAGTTCATCAAAAGTAATCGCTCTGTAACCTGGGTCATTGACGTCCGGACTAAGACTCGCAGTTCTGTTTGTTGGTCCGATTGAACCTGCCACGAATCTTGGTTTTTCGGGATTTTGAGCAGTAAATTCGTCACAGACTTTTTTAGCAATTTTAGCAGATTCATAATTTAGTTCGTAAACCAAATCTTCCATATGATAATCCGCCATTGCAATGGTTGTTCCGGAAAATGTATTAGTTTCGATGATATCTGCACCTGCCAAAAGATATTTTCTGTGAATTTCTTCGATAGCTTCAGGTTGTGTTAAAGACAACAAATCGTTGTTTCCTTTGAGTGGAGATTCCCAGTCTTTGAATCGCTCGCCACGGTAATCTTCTTCTGTGAAATTGTAGCGCTGAATCATCGTTCCCATCGCTCCATCGAGGATGAGAATACGTTCGTTAAGCACTTTATATAATTGTTCTGAATTGTTCATAATTCATTTCTTTTTTTAATGTTCCATCGGTTTTATCGATGGCTACTGATATTGAATCCTTCGGATTCTTTGTTTTTTGTCGTTGATTAGAAGACAAAACCTCAACATAGCCCCGATGGTAGCGGCATCCTTTTTTGTTATTGCATTCTTGAATGGTTCGACAGATTGCCTCACTTCGTTCGCAATGACAAAAAAGATATAGCGGACAGCGGGTTGGACTCTTGTTTCGAAGCTGGAAACTTGTTGCTCCAAAATTCTTCGATTCTATTAGTCCAAAGCTTGTTTTAAATCGCTCAAAATATCATCAATATTCTCCAAACCAACGGAACATCTCACGAGTCCAGCGGAAATCCCAACCTCATTTCTCTCCTCGTCGGAAAGCTTGGAATGCGTTGTGGAAGCCGGATGCGTGACAATTGTCCTCGTATCGCCCAAATTAGCAGAGAGAGAACACATCTTAATTTTGTTCAGGAAATTTCGTCCACCTTCGATTCCGCCTTTGATTTCGAAAGCAACGATATTTCCGCCTAATTTCATTTGTTTTTTAGCGATTTCGTAGCTTGGATGAGATTTTAGGAAAGGATATTTTACCAATTCTACATTCGGGTGATTTTCCAGAAACTCTGCGACTTTCAGCGCATTTTCACAATGTTTTTCAACTCGAATCGCCAAAGTTTCTAAACTTTTGCTCAAAACCCAAGCGTTGAAAGGCGACATCGCCGGACCTGTGTTTCTTGCAAACAAATAAATCTCACGAATTAAATCTGCTTTTCCAACAGCAACCCCACCTAGAACACGACCTTGACCGTCAATTAATTTCGTTGCAGAATGAACTACGATATCTGCTCCGTATTTAATTGGCTGTTGCAAATAAGGCGTTGCAAAACAATTGTCAACGATGAAAATCAAATTATGTTTTTTTGCAATCTGTCCGAAAAATTCTAAATCCAGAACTTCAATTGCCGGATTGGTGGGCGTTTCCAAGTACAAGATTTTTGTATTTGGTTTGATGTATTGTTCTACGTTTTTAGCATCTTCTGCTTTGAAATAGGATGTTTCAATATTCCATTTTGGAAAATATTTTGTGAACAAAGTATGTGTAGAACCGAAAACCGATTGACAACTTACAATGTGATCGCCAGCATTAAGTAACGTAGCAAATGTTGAATAAATCGCAGCCATTCCTGTTGCAAAAGCGTAACCGGATTCTGCACCTTCCATTTTCACAATTTTATCTACAAATTCGGTAACGTTGGGATTGCTGAAACGGCTGTAAAGATTTTTGTCTTTTTCTTCTGCAAAGCTCGCCCGCATATCTTCCGCATCTTCGAAAACGAAGCTTGACGTGAGATATAACGGCGTTGAATGTTCGTCAAACTGAGTTCTTTCGGTTTGAGTCCTTATGGCTAATGTTTCGAAATTTTCACTCATATTATTATCATTAGTACTTTGTACAAAATTTACTTAGTTTCACTTAATCTTAAAATATCTCCAAAAACACCTCTGGCAGTCACTTTAGCTCCAGCTCCGGCTCCCATAATGACGATTGGATTTTCGCCGTAACTTTCTGTGTAGATTTCGAAAATAGAATCCGAACCTTTTAGTTGTCCTAATGCTGAATTAGCAGGAACAGAAATTAGTTTCACATCCAATTCTCCTTTTTCTTCCTGAAGATTTCCGTGCAAATCTCCGACGTATCTTAAAACGTAGCCTGACTCTTGGTTTTCTTTAATTTTTTGATATTCGTCGTCTAATTCTTCCAATCTTGAAAGGAATTCTTCTTTAGAAACTGACAACAAACTTTCTGGAACAAGATTCTGAATATTGATATCTTCAAATTCATTAATCAAATCTAATTCTCTTGCTAAAATCAAGAGCTTTCTTGCAACATCATTTCCTGATAAATCTTCGCGCGGGTCTGGTTCTGTGAAACCTTTTTCCAAAGCTTCGTTGATAATCGTTGAAAATTTATCGTTACGAAGCGAAAAATTATTGAAAACATAACTCAAAGTTCCTGAAAAAACACCTTTGATTCTTGTGATATTTTCACCTGAAAGATGCAATAATTTAATAGTATCAATCAAAGGTAAACCTGCACCAACATTGGTTTCATAGAGATATTTCTTTTTGTTTTTTTCTAATAATTTTCTGAAATTTCGATATTCCGAGATTGGTAACGTGTTATAGATTTTGTTTGAACCAACAATATCAAATCCGTTGTCAACAAACGTTGGATAATGCTTCACAAAATCTTTGCTTGCCGTGTTATCCACCATTACAAGATTTTCCAAGTGATGCTCTTTTGCAAAATCCACCAAAGAATCTACACTTGAGTCTGTTGTAGAATATTTGATTTTTTGTCTCCAATCGCTTCCGAAACCTGCTTTGTTAAAGGCAATTTTTTTTGAATTTGCAATCGCAACGATTTTCAAATCCACTCTTTTTCTTTTAAGAATATCATAAGCTGAGTCCAAAATCTGCTCTACCAAAGTTCCGCCAACATTTCCGTGACCAATCAAAGCCAGATGAACCGTTTTTGGTTTTCCGTAGATTTCTGTTTCGATGATATTTTTTGTGATTTCGGTTTGATTTCCAGTTACGACAATATTCACTCTTCCTGCAGAAGCGATTTGACTCAGCAACAAAGGATAAATTTTATTTCTTTGAAGTTCAGACAAAATCTTATTATAATTATCCGAAACAAATCCGATAACGCTTAGATTTTCAACACTATAGATGTTGCTTACGTGTCCTTTTGCTTTCTCCTTTTCGAATTCTTTGTTCAGAAAATCAACTGCATCAGAAGCATCATTCTCATCAACAAGAACAGAAATTCCGTTTTCAATCGCTTGTTGGGAAATTACTCCAACGCTGATTCCTCCTCCATTCAAAGCTTGAAAAATACGTGAATCCACGCCAATTTGCCCAAGAAAATCTTTTCCTTCGAAATTTACCAAAGCTTTGTTTCTATAAATATTAATTGTGTTCTTGTCTGTCATCAGTTCAAAAAAATTGGTTTTAAAATTGTGTTCAGTTGCTCGTATTCCATTAGGAAAGCATCGTGCCCGTGGATAGAATTAATCTCGTGGTACTGAACGTTTTTGTTTTTATTTTGTAAAAATTGGTAAGTATTTTTAATCTCAAAAGCCGGATAAAAAAGGTCTGAATCTACGGACACCAAATGGATTTCTGCATTGATGTTTTCCAACTCATTTTCCTTTCCGCTGATATTCATCAAAAGATGATTGACGAGTTTGTATGCTTTTAAACTAAATCTTTCGTTTAATAGATTTCCGTGGAAGTTGAGCCAGTCGTGAGATTTCAAAATTTGTTTTTCAGAATCCATTTCTCTATTGAATCTTAAGTTAAGAGATTCAGGCGTTCTATAACATAACATTGCGTGAACTCTGGCTTTTTCAAGAGGTTTTTCTTCCGATTCCAAAAGAAATTTCTGAACCAGACATTGAGAATGTAACCAATCCGATGTTTTGAAATCTGTTGCAATCGGGATGAATTTTTCTGCTAAATTATTTTGCAAAGTCAGCATTTCCCAACCGATAGAACCACCAACAGAACCGCCAACTAAAGCGAAAAGTTTCTCGATTTTAAGTTTTTTCAACCCTTCAATAAAAATTGATGCAATATCCTGAGCTGTAAAATCTTCGTAATTATCAATGAAAAACCCGTCAAAACCATTTCCGGGAATATTGAAAGAAATAATTGTAAATCGGTTGGTATCAATTATTTTCCCATCTCCAACCAAAGATTTCCACCAGCCGTTTTCGCCGGCAACATCTGAGTTTCCTGTCAAAGCGTGGTTAATCAAAACAATCGGAGCAGAATACAGTTCTTTTCCAAAAAGCTGATAGCATAATGGAATATCGAGAACTTTTCCGTTCTGAGTCGTGAAGTTATTAAGGTTGATATGTTGTAGCTCGTTTTTCAATTTTGATAAGATTAAATTGAAAATGCTACAGGGAAATGTAGAAATAGGTTTGGGTTATCTTTTCCGCCATTGCGGATAGAATTTAGCACCTTCTTCGTTTCCGAAGGGTTGCCAAGGTTTCACAGAGTCTAATCTCTCCACCTTTCTCGATAACATTTTCAATATGTAAATGAACAAATCTGACCGCAAAGATAGACAAGAAATTGCATTAGTTCCAAATTGTATGAAAATTTCTCTACATCAATTTTTTGTTAACAATTAATTGTAAGATATTTATAATGGCAATTATGTATAATATTTGCTTAGAAAAAATCACAAAATTTGAAAAATGGACATTAATCTAAATAAACAAGTTGCTATTGTGACAGGTTCTAGCAGCGGAATAGGAAAAGGAATTGCCATCAGTCTGGCAAAATCTGGAGCAATTGTCATCGTGAATCATTCATCAGAACATTCTCGTCCGGAAGCGGAAGAAACACTAAAAACCATTGAAGAAAACGGTGGCGAAGGTTTTATTATTCAATGTGATGTGAGTAAGGAAGACCAAGTTCTGGGAATGTTTCAAACAACTATCCAAAAATATGGAACGGTTGATATTCTTATTAATAATGCAGGTTTGCAACAAGATGCACCTTTTGTAGAAATGACTCTTGCTCAATGGCAAAAAGTGATTGATGTGAATTTGACAGGGCAATTTCTTTGTTCCCGTGAAGCGATAAAAGAATTTCTAAAACGAGGAATGACCGAAAAATCTAAGGCGTTGGGGAAAATCATCAATGTAAGTAGTGTTCACGAGACTATTCCGTGGGCTGGACACGCTAATTATGCTTCCAGCAAAGGCGCGCTTAGGATGTTGATGCAAACGCTGGCTCAGGAATATGGAAAACAAAAAATCCGTGTGAATAATATTTGTCCAGGCGCCATTCAAACTCCTATTAACAAATCAGCTTGGGATAATCAAAAATCTCTGGATGCGCTAATGACGCTGATTCCGTATGACAGAATCGGGCAACCGGAAGACATTGGAAATTTAGCCGTATTTTTGGCGAGTGATTATTCGGATTATATTACAGGGGCGAGTATCTATGTAGATGGCGGAATGACAAGTCTGGAGAGTTTTGCAGATAATGGGTGATTAATTATTAATGAAGAATTATAAATTATTAATGGTTTTTTAATTCATTGAAAGAAGGAACAAACCTCAACATAGCCCCGATGGGAACGGCATCCTTTTTTTGCTTTTGAGAAAGTTTTCTTTTGATGACAAATCTCTCTAAGCAAAAAAAGATATAGTGGACAGCGGGTTGTAATGTTCTAACAAATGTACAACCGTGTTGCTCCCAATAAAAAGAATAATTATTCTCGAAAAATAATTAGAAAAATGAATGAAGAAGAAAAATTAAAAAATCCGAATTGGAAAAAGTGGGGACCATACGTGAGCCACCGCCAATGGGGAAATGTGCGCGAAGATTACAGTACCAACGGCGATGCGTGGGGATTTACCGGTCACGATATGGCGGAAGCGTGGACTTACCGCTGGGCAGAGGAAGGCATCGCGGGCATCTCGGATGAGAAACAGCAATTATGTTTTGCGCTTTCTTTTTGGAATAAAAATGACTGCAGAGTTAAGGAACGTTTTTTCGGACTGAGTAATTATCAGGGAAATCACGGCGAAGATATCAAGGAGATTTTTTATTATCTGGACAATACGCCGTCTCATAGCTATATGAAGATGGTTTACAAATATCCAATCAATGCGTTTCCGTACGATGACCTCATCAATACGAATGCGCAACGCTCCAACAAAGACCCTGAATATGAAATATTTGATACGGGAATCTTTGACAATGATGAATATTTTGACATTTTCATTGAGTATGCGAAAGCGGGAGAAGATGATTTTTTAATCAGAATTGATGTTCATAACAGAAGTAATCAACCTGCTCCGATTGTTGTTCTCCCAACAGTTTGGTACAGAAATAACTGGATGTGGGGCTATAACGATTACAAAGGTCAACTCGGATTTTCTAAGCAAGGCGAAATAGATGTTCATCATAACAGTCTTAGTATAAAGAAATTATATTCCCGAAACAGAAATGCGGATGCGTTGTTTTGTGAGAATGAAACGAATCGTTCAAGATTATTTAATCTTCCGAAAACAGAAGGTTTTTTCAAAGACGGAATTAATCAATATATTACGAAAGGTCTTGACACCGTAAACCCTTCCAAAACGGGGACGAAAGCTTCTCTTCATTGTGAAGAAATCATAGAAGCGAACAGCAACAAGGTTTTCGAATTCCGATTGTCGCCTCATATTATGGATGATGCGTTTTGGGATTTTGATGAAATTGTTTCAAGAAGAAAACAGGAAGCGGATGAGTTTTATGCGAACATCCAGAAAGATATTGAAAATGAAGACGAAAAAAATGTTCAAAGACAGGCATTTGCTGGTTTGCTTTGGAACAAACAATTCTATCATTACAACATCGGAAAATGGCTGAAAGGCGACCCGAATTTCCCCATCCAAAGAAAAGGTTTTGTACGAAACAGCAATTGGGAGCATCTTCATAACAAAGATATTATCTCGATGCCCGACAAGTGGGAATATCCTTGGTATGCGACTTGGGATTTGGCGTTCCACTGTGTGAGTTTTTCTGTAATTGATTCAGAATTCGCAAAAAATCAATTGATTACATTGACGAAAGAATGGTATATGCATCCAAACGGTCAAGTTCCGGCTTACGAATGGAATTTTGACGATGTTAATCCGCCTGTTCACGCTTGGGCAACTTTCCGAGTTTTCAAAATTGACGAAAAAAATAATGGAAAACCAGATTTGGCTTTCTTGGAAAGGGTTTTCCAAAAATTATTATTGAATTTCACTTGGTGGGTTAATCGAAAAGATTACAACGGAAATAACCTTTTTGGAGGCGGATTTCTAGGTTTGGATAATATCGGCGCTTTTGACAGGAATATGGAATTCAATCAAGGTGAACATCTGGAACAAGCCGACGGAACGAGCTGGATGGCAATGTATGCGCTGAATATGATGCGTATTGCTATGGAATTGGCAACTTACAATCCAGTGTATGAAGATATGGCGATCAAATTCTTTGAGCATTATCTTTATATCGCCGAAGCAATGGAAAACATTGGGGAAGGCAAGCAAGGGCTTTGGAATGATGAGGATGGATTTTTCTATGATTTGCTTCAGTTATCCAATGGAGACAGCGTAAGTTTGAAACTTCGAAGTATTGTTGGATTGATTCCGATGTTTGCGGTAGAAGTTGTGGAACACAGTCTTTTGGAAAAACTTCCGGAATTCAAAAAAAGAATGGAATGGGTTCTGAAAAATAAACAAGACCTAACCAAACTCGTTTCCCAATGGTATGTTGAAGGCGAAGGCAATAAACACCTTTTAAGTATCCTCAGAAAAACAAGATTGACGAAAGTTTTAACAAGATTAGTAGATGAATCTGAATTTCTCAGCGACTATGGAATCCGTGCCATGTCTAAAGTTTATGAAGAAAATCCTTTCCGATTCACTGTTCACGGCCAAGAACACGTTGTTTATTACACGCCTGCAGAAAGTGATAGCCGAATGTTTGGCGGCAACAGCAACTGGCGTGGTCCTATTTGGTTTCCGATTAACTTTTTGATTGTCGAGAGTTTACAGCGCTTCCATTTCTTTTTTGGCGATGCATTGACGATTGAATATCCGAAAGGAAGCGGTGTTCAAAAGAATCTGGAAGAAGTTTCAAAAGACATTAGCGACAGACTTTGTAACATTTTCCTGAAAGACGAAAATGGAAACAGAGCTTTCAACGGTGGTGTTGAGAAGTTTAATCAAGACCCACATTTCAAAGATTATATTATGTTCTTCGAATATTTCCACGGTGATAATGGTCGAGGTGTTGGCGCTTCTCATCAAACAGGATGGACTTCTACTGTGGCGAAGTTGATCCAGCCCAGGTTGAAGCATTAATTATAAACAAAAACCCGTTGAAATTACTTTAACGGGTTTTTATTTTTATTTAATTAATTCTCCATTCACGTTGACTTCATAAGAAATCTCAACATTCGGTTCCAGGGTTTTGGAAACAGAACAATATTTTTCGAAGGATAATTCTCCAGCTTTTTTAGCTTTTTTCGGGTCGATCTCGCCTTCTAGGAAAAATTTCACTTTGATAGATTTGAAAGGTTTTGCTTCATCCACCTGAACTCTTTCGCCTTCTACTTCCGCTTTGAAATCGGTAATGGTTTGGCGCTGCTTTTTCAGGATTGAAACTACATCAATTCCGCTACATCCAGCCACTGCCATTAGCAAAGATTGCATCGGTGAAACACCTTTTGCTCCAGGCAAAGTGGTGTTGTCTAATAAAATAGAATTTCCTTGCTCGTTGGAACATTCAAACAAAAAATCATCATTGATTCTATTAAGTGTAATTTTCATTTTAAATCTAAATTAAAATCAAATTTACAAAATCAAAAGGGGATAAATTCACTTCTCTATATATTTTAACGTCTGAGGGAACATTTGATATTAATAATAATTCTACTAATTCATTTTATTGTTTTCTCACACATGATTGATAAAAGTTTATTTAATGATTGATCATTATCTGCCATTCTGTCACAATATTTTGTATCTTTGCAGACTTAAACAGTTCTAAGTTTTAGGTTCAAAGTTCACTCAGCATTGGATTTTTAAAACACTGAGCTTTAAATATAAATGTAGTGCAGGAAAAATATATAGACGAAACCAAACAAGGAGAAGCTTTTGCTATTGCAGAAAGACCAGAAAATGGTAAGAAACTGTTTTTAGAAAGTTACGGCTGTCAGATGAACTTCTCTGATTCTGAGATTGTTGCATCTATTCTTAACGAGCAAGGTTACAACACGACTTTGAAGCAGGAAGAAGCAGATTTGATTTTGCTTAACACTTGTTCTATCCGTGAGAAGGCAGAGCAAACGGTTCGTATGCGTCTCGCTCAATTCAAAAATCTTAAAAAGGAAAAACCAAACCTTACCGTCGGTGTTCTTGGCTGTATGGCTGAGAGACTGAAAACCAAATTCTTAGAAGAAGAACAATTGGTAGATTTGGTGGTTGGTCCGGATGCTTACAGAGACCTACCCAATCTTTTGAAAGAAACTGATGACGGAAGAGATGCTATCAACGTAATCCTTTCAAAAGAAGAAACTTACGCAGACATCAATCCGGTTCGTCTTGGTGGAAATGGCGTTACAGCTTTTGTTACCATTACAAGAGGTTGCGATAATATGTGTACTTTCTGTGTTGTTCCTTTTACAAGAGGAAGAGAAAGAAGTCGTGATCCGCATTCTATCATAGAAGAATGTCTTGACCTTTGGAATAATGGTTATAAAGAAATTACGTTGCTTGGTCAAAATGTTGATTCTTACCTTTGGTACGGAGGTGGTCCAAAAAAGGATTTCGCAAAAGCAACCGAAATGCAGAAATTGACAGCTGTAAATTTCGCTCAATTGATGGAAATGGTTGCAACTGCAGTTCCAAATATGAGAATCCGATTCTCTACTTCCAATCCTCAAGATATGAGTTTGGATGTTTTCCGAGTGATGGCAAAACACAATAATATTTGCAAATACGTTCACTTGCCTGTTCAAAGTGGAAGCGACAGAATCCTTGACTTGATGAACCGTCAACACACGCGTCAGGAATATTTGGATCTTATCAGAAAAGCTAAAGAAATCGTTCCGGACATCTCTTTTTCTCAAGATATGATTGTCGGTTTCTGTACAGAAACTGAAGAAGACCACCAAGATACATTGTCATTAATGAGAGAAGTGGAATACGATTACGGCTATATGTTTGCTTATTCCGAAAGACCAGGAACGCCTGCTCACAAAAAGATGGTAGATGATATTCCTGCAGATGTTAAACAAAGACGTTTGGCAGAAGTAATCGCTTTACAAGGCGAATTATCCAGAAAGAGAATGGCATCTTACGTCGGCAGAGTTCACGAAATATTAATTGAAGGAGTTTCCAAGAAGAACAAAAACCAATGGAAAGGAAGGAATTCTCAAAATGCCGTTTGCGTTTTTGATATGAAGGAAGGACAGAAAATTGGTGACTTGGTTTCAGTTTTCGTTCATGGGAATACGCAGGGAACGCTTTTGGGGGAAACGGTTTTGTAGAATTCAAATTTTATAATTCTGATTAAAAAATACTGAAGAGCTAAGAACAAAATGAAAAATCTTTTTTACACTATCTCACTACTACCAATACTTTTCAGTTGTCAGTCTGAGAAAAGTGTAATCGTTTATCCAAATCAAATTGGAGATATTGTATTTGATAAAAACATTGACAATCCAAAATTCAAAAGATGTATGGATAAAGATTATGGAATACAGTATTATAATGATTCAAAAGGTTACCAATATAAAGGAGAGAAGATTGCAATCATTGAGGAATTGGAAAAATTAAATTTTACTTCCTCAAAAAAAACAAATGGTTACATCACTATTCGATTTGTTGTCAATTGTGAAGGAAAAACAGGATTATTTCGTGTTCAGCAGATGAATGAACATTATCAGGAAGAAAATTTTGATAAAGATTTTTCTATAAAGCTTTTAAATTTCACCAAATCTTTAAACGGTTGGTTCCCAAAAGAAAGTAGAGGAACAAAATTAGACTATTACCAATATTTAACTTACAAAATTACCGATGGAAAGGTTTCAGAAGTATTACCTTAGCTTAATTTTTCTTGCGGTATATTCTCAAATTTCCGCACAGGTCAATTGCAGTATTTTCACAGAAGAAAATTGCAGGAAAGCGTGCGAAATTTCTAATCAGGCAGGCGAGTTTCAAGGCCTTTCTTTATCACAACTAGCGTTTGACAAAGCCATAGAAATTTGTCCGACTTATGATGATGCATATTTTGAAAAATCAGTTCCATATTTAAAGACTGGCGATTTTGTTACTTGGAAAGCATTAATTGACAAAGCGGTTGAACTTAACCCTAAAGAACATTTAGGATATCGTGCTTGGTGCAAGTATCAGTTTCTAAGAGATTATAAAGGTGCCATTGCTGATTTTGATGAGTTAGAAAAATATTACCCTGAAAATATTGGTCATTCCAAAAATGGAGACTACAACTTATACGTTGTAAAAGCAATCTGCTACAGTGCTCTGAATCAGAAAGAAAAAGCGATTCAGATTTTGGATAATCTTTTCAAAACCAAAGATTACAATTTTGGACTTTACGACCATTATCAATTAGGCGTCACTTATTTTGAATTAAATCAATACGACAAAGCCTTAGAAAACTTCGAGAAACAAAGCAAAGTTTACGATTTTGCGGAGAATATTTATTTTAAGAGTAAAGTTTCCAAAATAAGAAACAAAGATTATTTGGATTTGAAAAATCTTGCCTTGAAGTCTTATGACGAAGGCAAAATAATGTTGGAAGGCTACACGCACCATTTCAACAAAGTTTACAGAAAGCAGATTGCAGAACTGTAAAATTTTAATTAAAAAAAAAATCAAATTCAAAATCTTCCGACTTCCATCTTCGGACTTCGGACAAAAATTAAAACAATGGCAGACTTACAATCTATAAAAAACCGCTTCGGCATCATCGGAAATTTCCCTGCACTTAATCGTGCTTTGGAAAAATCGATTCAGGTGGCGCCAACGGATATTTCCGTACTCGTCATTGGGGAAAGTGGTGTTGGGAAAGAATTTATCCCAAAAATCATCCACTCAGAATCCAAAAGAAAACATCAGCCCTACATTGTGGTCAATTGTGGCGCAATCCCGGAAGGAACGATTGATTCTGAACTTTTCGGTCACGAAAAAGGAGCGTTTACAGGTGCGACATCTACCCGAAAAGGTTATTTTGAAGTCGCAGATGGTGGAACAATTTTTCTGGATGAAGTCGGTGAATTGCCTTTGCAAACGCAGGTTCGTCTTTTGAGAGTTTTGGAAAGTGGAGAATTTATGAAAGTCGGTTCTTCCCAGGTTCAGAAAACCAATGTCAGAATCGTAACTGCAACCAATGTCAATATGATGAAAGCTATTACCGATGGACGTTTCCGAGAGGATTTGTATTACCGACTGAATACGGTTCAGATTGATATGCCGGCTTTGCGGGAAAGAAAGGGCGATATCCATTTGTTATTCAGAAAGTTTGCGATTGATTTTGCTGAGAAATACAGAATGCAAGAACTCAAGTTGACAGACGATGCAGTTGCTTATCTCGAAAATTATGCGTTCCCAGGAAACGTTCGTCAACTTCGAAATTTGGTGGAACAAATGACAGTTGTGGAGCAGAACAGAGAAATCAATTCGGTAAAGTTAGCAGAATATATACCGATGAATTCAAATCTTCCGGTTGTTGTACAAAAAAGCAACAGTGGTAATTCCGGCTCTGACTTTGGTTCGGAAAGAGAGATTATGTATAAAATCCTTTTCGATATGCGAAATGACATTAATGATTTAAAATCCTTAACTTCGGAGCTCATTAAGAACAGAGGTAATGCAGATTTGAGTTCTCAGGAAAAAAATCTAATCAGTAGGATCTATACACCGGAAGCGCAGACATCTAACCCGAATTCTTTACTTTATTTTGAAAATAATAATCAGAATGAGGTGCATCATCCCACTATCGTTTCAGAAGATGATCACCACTTTAACGATGTAGAAGATATTGAAATAGAAGAAGCAAAGCCTGAATCTTTATCGCTTCAGAATAATGAAAAAGATCTGATTATCAAAGCTTTGGAAAAACACAAAGGCAGAAGAAACAAAGCAGCAGATGAACTGGGGATTTCTCAGCGAACGCTTTACAGAAAAATAAAACAATATAATTTAGAAGATTAAATGGTCAGAAGTCAGAAGTCAAAAGCAAGAATTCAGAAAAGAATTGTAATTTTTTCTCTTTTCTCACTTTTACTTATTCTTACGAATTGTTACAATTTTTCAGGCTCATCATTGAGTCCTGAAATGAAAACTGTGAAAATCAATACTTTTCCAAATAATGCAGCCAACAACCTCCCGAGCCTGAGTCAGGATTTTACGGTAGCCTTGCAAAACCGTTTCCTTCAGAGAACAACTTTAAAAGGTGCTGTTGATAAACCTGACCTTTTGATTGAAGGTGAAATCACAGATTATAATATCACGCCAACTAGTGTTGGAGCCGCGACTACTACAAACACCGGAAACATTGTTCAGGCTCAGCAAAACAAACTAACAATTACCGTTAAAGTGCATTACGAAAATAATATTGACCCAAAACTGAGTTTTGACAAAACATATAGTGATGAAGCGGTTTTCAACAGTGATCTGGATCTTAATAGCATTGAAACTGCTCAGGTAAAAATTGTAAACGAAAGGATCATTAACAAAATTTTTAACGACATTGTAGCCAATTGGTAAGATAATGAATGCTAGAGTTTTAGAATTAATAAAAAATCCGCAGATCATAACCGAAGCGGATCTTGGAATCCTGGAGTCGGAGTCAGCTCAGATGCCTTATGCACAGAGTATAAGAGCACTTTATCTCTACGGAATCAATCTGTATAAACCAGAAAACTACAAAGAAAATCTGTCCAGAACTGCAGCATATACAACAGACAAAAAGATTCTTTATCAATTCCTTAACTCAGATAAAATTACAAATAAAGCGCTTCTTCCCGCTTCAACCATTGAACAGGAAAACACTGATAATCAAATCAATGAGCAATCCAAAACTGAAGATTCAAAACCTGCTGCTCCAGAACTGATTGCTGAAATCGAAAATACGGATAACAGTTCTGTACTGAATAAATTTGATGTAGATAAAATCATTGAAAAGGAAGAATTACTGACGGCGGATTTTATTTTGGTTAACGGAGAAAAAAACCGATTACTTTTTGATGGCGAGGAAAATTTCTTGGAAGAAAAATCTTCGGAAGTTGATTTGGATGCCTCGAAAGAATCCGGGCAACTGGTTCTAGTAGAGGAAACTAAAACTGTTAATACTCAAATCATCATCGATGAAAATCCTTCGGAAGAGTCGATTTCTGAACCGAAACATATTGAAGACATTTTAACTTTACAAGAAACTAAAGTTGAGAATATTGCTGGAAAACAAGAATCTGAGCCTGAAGTTTCTTCTAAAGACATCAGTTTTAGTGGCATTCAGGATTTTCTTCCTGAAGTGAAATTTTCTGTTCCGAAAAATCACTTGGATTATCTCAATCCGCCTAAAAAACAAAATATCCAATCTCCAAAAGTTGTAGATTCGAAGAGTGAAAATATAAATTTCGAAACAGAAAAAAAGACATTTTTTGCTGAACAGTTAGCGGAAAAAGAATTGGAAATCGAAAATGAAAATTCCATTAGCTTTGAGAATACGCAAGCTTTTCAAATTACAGAAATAGAAAAAACAACCACCGATTCTGATGTTGAACATCATAAAAATTCTGAAAATGAGGTCAGTTTTGAAGTAACTAAGAATTTTGAAGTTGCTAATGAATTCTCTGATGACAGCGTGCCAGATATAATTGAGCCTATTTCGAATGAAACAGAGTGGAAACCAATGGTTTTCGATGCGCATATCCCAGATGCATTAATCGGAAAACAACCTGAATCAGAATCTAAAAAAGCTGATAAAAATTTTATCGATCAAGAAACACAACCATCGCCTGAACCTGCTGAACCTGCTGACAAAAATGAAAACAAAAAAGAAGTTGCGGAAGAGAAATTAATTCCGGAAACAGAAAGGCCTGTTTTCAATGTATCTTTTTTTGGAAATGAAGTCTCTAAAATTGAGGAAAAACAGGAACTTCAGCCCGAGATCCCAGCACAACAAGTTGAACTACAAACTGAAAGTAATGTTGGAACTTTCATCAATACTTGGCAAAGCTGGCTGAAAATTGACCGACCAAAAGCAGAAGAAAATACAGCAAAGGCTAAAGAAAAAATCATTGACAATTTCATCGAAAATAATCCAAGAATTTCTCAGTTAAAAGAGGAAAGTAGTTTTATTATCAAGGAGAAAAAGGATGACATTTCACACCTGATGACAGAAACACTGGCAAGACTCTATGCTGAGCAGAAGCTTTATTCCAAAGCCATAAAAGCTTTCGAAATACTCTCCGAAAAACATCCTCACAAAAAGGATTATTTCAAGGAAAAAATTGAAGAAATCAAGGCAATTAGAAAAGCATAAATGAAAATGTCCCAAACTCGGGACATTTTTTATTTTAATTCAATCGGATTATTCCGACTTTTAATTTCGGCTTCCATTCTTTTCTGCATTTCCTGCATCTGCTTTGGATCCATTCCCGGACGATTACCACCCGGATCTCCTGGCGCACCTCCAGAATTTCGCTGCGCAGAGATGAAACTTGCCGGATCCTTCTGGAATTTTTTCTCCATATCCATATATTTATTTTTTGGGATATTGATGAACTGACCTCTGACCTGTGGTTGTTGGACATCAGCGATTTTTTTAGTTTGCATCAGGTCAAAAGAATAATCGCCTTTCGAGTCCTGAACTTTCACTATCAGTCCCGGCAGACCAGAAAATTTATACGGTCCATCCTGCAAAGGAATTTCTGGAGTAAACCAGGCGTACCAAGTTCTTCCGCCGAAAGTCGTTTCTGCTTTCTGCGTTTTAAAATCCCCTATCTTTACAGTTTCTGGTAAGATTTTCCAACTTAAAGATGGGTTTTCTTTATAAGAATATTGATCTCTTCCGATTCTGGATTTATATACCAAGCTTTGATTGGACAAATCCTTTTCGATGGTGAAGTTAATATTGCTTCTCAGATTCTGCATTTGCGTTCTGTCAAAATTTCTTGTGGTACGCATTCTATCCATTATAGAATCTCTCTTCAAATTATTTTCTGCGTAAAAAAAAGATTTTTTGCCATCTGAATCCAGATATGCAAGTTCGGTTTTCTTTTCTGCATTGGTAGAATCCAGCGTCATAGAAACCTGGTAAATAAACCTTGTGCCTTGCTGCGCCATTAGAAACGGCATCGAAATGAAAGCTAATAGTTTTAAAAATTTCATATTAATTTATTATTTGCAAATCAGTTATTATTTTTTGATTAATAAAATCGAACAAAGTTAATTTTAATCAAACGGAAATATCACTATCTTGTAAAATTTATAAATTCATTAACATCAACTGATTGAATTTCAATATCAATAGAATAAGTTCGTAATTCTAAAATCAGCAAAATAGATGCTGTCGATTTGAGAATGCGGAAATTAGTTCGTACTTTTGTAGACTAAAATCAGTCTAAATAAAAACAATGATAAAAGTAAGCGATCAGGCAAAATCCAAAGCAGCTCAGTTGATGACTGAAGAAGGCTTCAACCCTGAGACTGACTATATAAGAGTGGGCGTAAAAAGTGGCGGATGTTCCGGACTAGAATACGTCTTGAAGTTTGATAATGTAAAAAATGAAACCGACCAAATCTTTGAAGATAACGGTGTAAGAGTCATTATTGACAAAAAATCAATCCTTTATCTTGCAGGAACCACTTTAGAATATTCCGGAGGATTGAATGGAAAAGGTTTTGTTTTTAATAACCCAAATGCTGCAAGAACCTGCGGTTGTGGAGAAAGTTTTAGTTTATAAAAATTATGTCTAAATATACCGAAGACGATTTACGCGTCGATTTAGAAAATAAAAAGTACGAGTTTGGATTCGAAACGGATATTGAGTATGAAGATTTCCCGATTGGTCTGAATGAGGATATCATCCGAGCAATTTCTGAAAAGAAAGAAGAGCCGGAATGGATGACGGAATGGCGTTTGGAATCTTTCCGAATCTGGCAAAAAATGGAAGAGCCTGATTGGGCGAATATCAAGTATCAAAAACCTGACTTTCAGGCCATCAGATATTATGCAGCTCCGAAGGCTAAGCCAGAATTGGCAAGTCTTGACGAAGTTGACCCAGAATTGTTGAAGACTTTCGCAAAATTGGGAATCAATATTGAGGAACAAAAAAGATTAGCTAACGTTGCGGTTGATATTGTTGTAGATTCTGTTTCAGTTAAAACAACTTTTCAAGAAACTTTAAAAGAAAAAGGCATTATCTTCTGCTCAATTTCCGAAGCTATCAAAGAACATCCGGATTTGGTAAAACAATATCTTGGAAAAGTAGTTCCAAGAGGCGATAATTTTTACGCAGCTCTTAACTCCGCAGTTTTCTCTGACGGAAGTTTCTGCTACATTCCAAAAGGTGTACGGTGTCCAATGGAACTGTCAACTTATTTCCGTATCAATCAGTCTGGAACTGGTCAGTTCGAGAGAACTTTGGTCATTGCTGACGAAGGAAGTTACGTTTCTTATCTTGAAGGTTGTACTGCGCCGTCAAGAGATGAGAACCAGCTTCACGCTGCAGTTGTAGAATTAATCGCAATGAACGATGCTGAAATCAAATATTCTACAGTTCAAAACTGGTATCCTGGTGATGAAGAAGGAAAAGGAGGTGTTTTCAATTTTGTAACTAAAAGAGGTCTTTGCGAGAGAAATGCAAAAATCTCTTGGACTCAGGTTGAAACAGGTTCTGCTGTAACTTGGAAATATCCATCTTGTATCTTGAAAGGTGATAACTCAATTGGTGAATTTTACTCAATTGCGGTTACCAATATGCATCAGTATGCAGATACAGGAACTAAGATGATTCACATCGGAAAGAATACTAGGTCAACCATTATTTCTAAAGGTATCTCCGCGGGAAAATCTAATAATTCTTATCGTGGACTGGTAAAAGTAATGCCAACTGCAAAAGGAGCGAGAAACTTTTCTCAATGTGATTCTTTGCTAATGGGTAATGAATGTGGCGCACACACTTTCCCTTACATCGAAATCAAAGACCCGACTGCACAATTGGAACACGAAGCCACGACTTCAAAAATCGGAGAAGACCAGATTTTCTATTGTAACCAAAGAGGAATTGATACAGAAAGAGCAATCGCTTTGATTGTGAATGGATTCAGTAAAGAAGTTTTGAATAAACTTCCTATGGAATTTGCCATTGAAGCTCAAAAGTTGTTGGAGATTTCTCTGGAAGGTTCAGTTGGATAAATTTTTATCGCAAGGTTAAACAAAGATTTTCTTTGATTGTTTGAAAAAAATTTAAAGAAATACAAAGCCGCTAAAGCTTAGGAAAGTAATACAAGTTTTAAATTTCTACAATTAACTTGTTTATCTTTGCGAAAAATAACACAAATGACAGAGAATGAAATTTCAAAGATTGTCTTTGAAAGTGGGTTAAAGATTCATAGAAAATTGGGTATAGGCTTATATGAAAGTATTTACGAAGAATGTCTTTTCTATGAATTGAAAAAAGCAGAAGTAAAAGTCGAAAGACAAAAACCTCTGAATATCCAATATGAAGAATTGTTGCTGGAAAATGCTTTTAGAATGGATTTATTAATTGAAAACAAGGTTGTTTTAGAAATTAAATCTGTTGAAAGTTTAAATAATTTTCACGCATCACAATTAAAAAATTATTTAAGACTAGGAAATTATAAGTTAGGAATGCTTATTAATTTTAATTCTCAACTATTTAAAAATGGTGTAATGAGAATTGCAAATGGTCTTGATTATATTACAAATTAAGAAACAATAGTTTTTCATTGATAAGCGTTAGCGCCTTTGTTTCACTTAAAAAAGCAAAGGAAGATAAAAAAAATCTTTGTCTAGCCTTGCGATAAATTTAAAAGTATGTTAGAGATAAAAAACTTACACGCCAAAATTGAAGATGGCGACAGAGAAATTTTAAAAGGAATCAATCTTGAAATAAAACCAGGCGAAGTTCACGCTATTATGGGACCGAACGGCGCTGGTAAATCTACACTTTCTTCTGTTATTGCAGGAAAAGAAGATTATGAAGTTACAGAGGGCGAAATTCTTTTCGAAGGAGAAGAAATCGGTGAAGATGCGCCTGAAGAAAGAGCTCACAAAGGAATTTTCCTTTCTTTCCAATATCCTGTGGAAATCCCAGGCGTTACCGTTACCAATTTCATCAAAGCCGCTCTTAACGAGACAAGAAAAGCAAACAGATTGGAAGAAATGGGCGCTAAAGAAATGCTAGGATTAATTCGTGAAAACTCTGAGAAATTAGGAATTAAGAAGGATTTCCTTTCTCGTTCTTTGAACGAAGGTTTCTCTGGAGGTGAAAAGAAAAGAAACGAAATTTTCCAAATGATGATGCTGAATCCAAAACTGGCCATTCTTGACGAAACTGATTCCGGATTGGATATCGATGCGTTGAGAATCGTTGCGGATGGTGTGAATCGATTCAAAAATGAAGGCAACGCAGTTTTATTAATCACACATTACCAAAGATTGTTGAACTACATTCAGCCAGATTTCGTTCACGTTTTGGCAGATGGAAAAATCATAAAAACAGGAGATAAATCCCTAGCACTTGAATTGGAGGAAAAAGGTTACGATTGGCTTTTAAACTAATTCGTCTTTCATTTAATCTTCTAATCGATACAAAATCAAACCATTACAATGGCTTTATTTGAACAAATTATCAATACACATTCTTCTTTTTTAGGAACCCTTCGACATTCTTTTTTGGATGAAGACAGAAAAACCGCTCTTCAAAACTTTGAATTGAAAGGTTTCCCTACCAAAAAAGATGAGGAATATAAATGCACCAATCTGAAAGAAATCACGGAAAAAGAATACAACTTTTTTCCGACAGAAGAGCATAATATCTCTAAAGAGCAATTGGATGCCCTTTATTTGGGCGAAGAAAACTTTGACAGAATTGTCTTTATCAACGGAAAACTTCACAAAGAATTTTCTAAGATTTCGATTGGCAACGCAGAGTTTCTATCTTTCGGTTATGCACTGAATGATTCTGCTCACAAAGAAGCTTTCGACCAATATTTCAACACGATTGCAAACAGAGATTTGGCTTTCACTAACTTGAATTCAGCTTACTGCAACTTCGGATTTTTCCTGAGAGTTCCAAAAAATGTAGTGATTGAAAAACCAATTCACATTTTCTATCTGTCTCAAAATCAAAATGAAAACACTTTTTACAACACCCGAAATTTACTAATTGTAGAAGAAGGAGCGAAAGTAGAAATCATTGAAAGTCATCACAATCTGGACGAATCTTTTGTGCTAACGAATTCGGTTACAGAAATTTTCACCTATCAAAACGCAAAAACCGATTGGCATAAATTACAGAACGATAGCGACACGTCATACCTTGTGGACCACACATTTGCGAAGCAGGAAAGAGACAGCTTAACAACTGTGAACACATTCTCTTTCGGAGGAAAATTAGTTCGTAACAATCTGGATTTCATCCACAATGGAGAGAATATCAATTCGTTTATGAACGGAATTACGATTATCGGGAAAGACCAATTGGTAGACCACCACACGGCCGTTCATCACAACACGCCAAACTGCGAATCTTACCAGAATTACAAAGGGATTTTCAAAGATAAATCGCACGGTGTTTTCAACGGAAAAGTGTTTGTGAACAAGATTGCTCAGAAAACTAATGCTTATCAGCAGAACAACAATATTTTGCTGGATGAAGGTGCCACAATCGACACAAAACCTCAGCTGGAGATTTTCGCAGACGATGTGAAATGTTCGCACGGTTGTACCGTTGGACAGTTGAACGAGGACGCGATGTTCTACCTTAGAGCGCGTGGAATTTCCAAGAAAGAAGCAAGAGCATTGTTGCTTTATGCTTTCGCCAACGACGCGATGCAAAATATCGATATCGAGTCTCTCAAAGCAAAAGTTTCCAAACTTCTGGCAGAAAAACTGGAAGTCAATATGGAATTCTAAATAAATCAAATCGCATCTCTCAGGTGCGATTTTTTTATTGTTCATTATTTTTGGGCGCCTTAATCCGCCTGTAGTTTATCCAAAGCTTGTCGAAGGGCTCCCGCTTTTTTCTTTTTTATTCAAAAAAGAAAAAGAGCTCCACTCAAGTCGGGGCGCAGATTCAGCTTCTACAGAACATTTGAGCCCAAAAATTAGTTTTAAATTATCAGCATGAAACAAATTCAGAATTTCATTAACTTTGAAATCATCAAATAACACAAAATGGACTCAAGCATTCAACTCAGAAAAAAAATCCACGACTTTATCGACCAAGCTGACGATAAAATGTTGCAGATTTTTAATGCGATTATTTCGTCGGAACAAGCTTCCAAACCTGTTATTCCCGAATCTTTTTATAAAGAATTGGATGAAGACAGAGAAAAGCATTTAATAGCTGAAACACCTTCTCATACTTGGGAAGACGTTAAAGAAAGGCTAAGCAAAAAATTATGAAATATAATTTAATTCTTAAGCCTCGCGCAGAAAATGATTTAGCAGAAGCGATAGAATGGTATGAAAGTAAACAAAAAGGATTAGGTCAGAAATTCTTAAACCAAATTGATAAATATCTCAATCAAATAAAAAGAAATCCTCTACATTATCCGTCCAAAAGACTTCCATTCCGTGAAGCATATATCAAGAAATTTCCTTATATCATTATTTATGAAGTTTTGATTTAGAAATCGTTGTCTATTCCGTTTTCTGCTCATATCAAAATCCTGACAAAAAGCCTTAACCAAAAACACACAAATGAATTACGAAAAATTACAATTCAACCTCAACGCTTACAAAGAAACAGGCGAAATCCTAGACGGTGCAAGATTCCTAATCCACGAATTCGAATTGGATGATGAAAACTTTTTAGGATTCGGCTTTCGGGAAGAATTAGAAAAGAACTCGATTTTATTGACTGCTAATGGAGAAATCGGAGATATGCAGGAAGTGATGATTCCAAGAAATCTTTTCGATTTTGATTTGACATTAGTTCTTAATCTTCTGGCTCACGAGATGCTGCACGTTCGTCAGAAATCGCCAAAAATGATGATTATGGACAAGAACGAACGCGAATGGCAGGCTTACTACGAAATGTTATTTCATACCAATTTTCCACAGATTCCAGAACTTTCCGATTATTACAAAAACTTCTTTGGCGAAAAAGCTTTGATTTATTATGGAAGAATGGGCGAAGGAAGTGAACTTCAATTAAAATATTTGGAACAGAAAAAAGAAGTTGAAACTTTGCTGAAAAAAATTAACAACTCAAACACTTCGACAAGCTCAGTGAGACATCTCTAGTATTATTTGTTCAAATTGGACTGTCAGGCTGAGCCTGTCGAAGCCTTTACATGATAACCATCATTAAAACAAAAAACAATGACAAAATCAGAAATATCTTGGCAAGATTTTGAGAAAATCGACATTAGAGTTGGAACCATTATTTCCGTGAATGATTTTGAAAAAGCCAGAAATTCTTCTTATCAATTGGAAATCGATTTTGGAGATTTGGGAATCCGGAAATCATCAGCTCAAATAACAGCTTTATATAAAAAAGAAGATCTGATGGGACAACAGATTCTCGCCGTGGTTAATTTCCCAAAGAAACAAATCGCCAATTTCTTCAGCGAGTGTCTTGTTCTTGGAGTTTATGGAGAAAATAAAAGCGAAGTGACTTTGATAAGTCCAAGCTTGCCTGTAAAAAATGGATTAGAAATAGGTTAATATTTAATCAAAATTTTGCAGTTCCACCAGCTTTCTGTACGTGCCGTTCCAGAGACCATGAAACTGATGAGAACCTTGCTCTATAATGTCGCCTTTTTCCATTACCACAATATGATCCGCTTTCTGAATCGTCGATAATCGATGTGCTATTACCAAAGATGTTCTGTTTTCCATCATTTTTTCCAGTGCGTCCTGAACATATCTTTCTGACTCTGTATCCAACGCAGAAGTTGCCTCATCGAGAATCATAATTGGTGGATTTTTAAGAACCGCTCTCGCAATGGAAACACGTTGTTTTTGCCCACCGGAAAGTTTGTTTCCATCGTCTCCAATATTTGTATCATAACCTTCTGGGAGACTTTCTATGAATTGATGAGCATTGGCAATTTTCGAAGCTTCGATAATTTCTTCTCTCGTCGCATTCTCTTTACCCATTGCAATGTTGTTGTAAACCGTATCATTGAAAAGAACAGATTCCTGCGTTACCATTCCCAGAAGAGAGCGATAATCTTTTAAATTAAGATTTTTGATATTCTCTCCATCAATTTCGATACTTCCTTCGGTTACATCATAGAAGCGTGCCAGAAGATTGGCAATTGTTGTTTTTCCACTTCCACTTTGTCCAACGAGGGCAACTGTTTTTCCTTTGGGAATTTTAAGTTCGAAATTTTTAATAATTGTTCTATCCTGATTATAGTAGAAACCAACATTTTTGAAATTAATTTCAGACTTCAAATCGTGGATTGGAACTGGATTAGCAATCTCATCCACACGAACATCAGCGTCTAAAATTTCCATTACTCTTACCAAAGAAGCTTCTGCTTTCTGCACATTAGAAATGGATGATGACAAACTTTTGATTGGAGGAAGAATTTGGAAAAATATCCCTAAGAAAACCAAGAAATCTTCTGGACGAATACTTTGATTCACGATGATTTCTTTCCCTCCGTACCAGGTGATAATCAAGAAAGTAACAGCGCCAAGAAACTCACTCATTGGTGAAGCTAATTCTTTTTTACGACCAAGACTTACGGAATTACTAATCCATTTTGACATTGAATTGGTAAATCTGTTACTCAATAATTTTTCTGCATTGAAGATTTTGATGATTTTAGAAGACTTCAAAGTTTCATCAACAATAGAAAAGATATTTCCCAATTCGTGTTGAGCTTCGTGAGAATCTTTTTTAAGGCTTTTCCCAATTAACGAAATCATTGTACCCATTATTGGCAAGACAATCAAACTAAATAACGTTAATTGAGGACTTAAATAAAATAATGTCACCAAGGTACTGATTAGCATAAAAGGTGAGTTGATAAGATCCACCAAACTTCCTAAAATATTATTTTCAACTTCGCCAACATCATTGGACATTCTGGACATCATATCGCCTTTTCTCTGTTCTGTAAAAAAGGAAACAGGCAGAGCCAGAACTTTATTGTACATGGCACTTCTCAAATCTTTGGTAACGCCCACTCTGTAAAAAATCAAAAGATAGGCACCAAAATATCGGAAAATATTTCTCAATAAAAATGTAAATGCCGTGATGACACAAAGCCAAGCCAAAACCGTCAAAGCACCTCTTTCATTAACTTCTGATTGTATGAAATAATAAGAATATTCTTTCACATAGCCGAAGAAGTTGGTGATATCGCCGTCGTAGACTGGTTTTACAATATTGGCGTCCATTTTTACACTTCCGAACAACATACCTAAAACCGGTAAAATGGTTCCTAAAGATGCAATTTGAAATACAGAATACAGAATATTAAAAAATAAACTGGCGTAGATATATTTCTGATGCGGACTGGCAAATTTTAGAATTCGTCGATATAAATTCATTGAAAAAAATTGAAATGCGAAATTACGGAAAATAAATAGTTTACTTTATCAAGACGTTAGAAATCGTATTTTACTTTATCGTTATACTTCGGCTGGAAATTTTTCGTGTTCAATTTTTCAATCGTCTTCGCAAAATTATTGATGATGTTCGTCAGATTATCTGCATCAACAATATTAATATCATCATTCACAGCGTGATAATGCATTGCTTTATTCATATCTACCGTTGAAATAGAATGAGCGACGATCTTTTTCTTAACAAAATTGACATTGTCTGACCTGTAAAATAATTGCTGACCTTGATATGGATCTGGATAAACTTTCAACCCGTTCACTGCGCTGGCATTAATCAATTCATCAAAATCAGAGAATTGATCGCCTGTCATAAACACCGCATTTTTTCCGAACTGAGATTCTGTAGCCAGCATTTCGAAATTGAAAAGCGCTTTGATATTATCGAAAACAGGACTCAAATTTTGATTTTCCGATAAAGCTCTGGAGCCAACCAATCCAATCTCTTCTGCATTGAAAGCCATAAAAACCATCGAATAATCTGTCTTTTTATCTTTGAAATAATCTGCCAAACCAATCACGGTGGCAACACCACTTGCATCATCATCTGCGCCGTTGTAGATATTATCGCCTTCTTTATTGTTAGTCCCGATGTGATCAAAATGAGCCGAATAAGCTAAACTTTGCTGTGATTTACCTTTCTTGATAGCACAAACATTGTAACCTTTCTTTCCTTTATATTCAAAGGGGATCAAATAAGAATCTCCAAAACAGTAATCCAAATTATTTTTTTTGAATTCCGAAGCGATATATTCTGCGGCTCTATCATTTTCTTGCGTTCCGAACTTCCTGCCTTTCATTTCGTCTGAAGCTAAAGTTGAAACAATATTTACAATTCTTTCTTTGGAAATATCCTGCGAAAACACGACTAATGGTAGCATCAAAAGAAAAATAACACTAGATTTTTTCATAATTTTATGGTTAATTTAGTAAAGTTAATTAAGAATAAGTATTTTCATCTAGCAACTTGTTACTTTGAAGGCATAAAAAAACAGCCTCCAAAAAAGGAAGCTGTTCTCACTCAAAAAAATCGTCGCTAGGTCTATCGTAGTCTGTCTACAGATTTTACGAGCCTCTCATCTTTTCTGATATACATATTTGCAAGAAGCAAACAAACTATAGAAAGGAATGGAAAAACCGGCTCAATACCCTTCTCAGGAATCGAAATTCCTCCGGATAAGTTTAGCAGCCAATACGCCAAAAGACCAATCAACAAAGCGTTTATAATGATGCTGATGTTGTTCAACAAAATCTGTCTTTTTCTGTTTTTGAAACTAAAAATACTTAAAACCCCGAATAAAATTAATATGACTGTGGAAACATTAATGGTGAGATAGGCTCCCAAAACATCAAAATCCTGCGCAGTGATATTTAGGAAAACGGCTCCTAAAACGGCTAAAAATAT
>DLND01000142.1:14923-22022 GCA_002476905.1 Flavobacteriales bacterium UBA7519 | reverse complement strand
AAAAAACGGCTAAAAATATCCAGACTGTCTGTATTCTTTGTAACATCTTCAGTGGTAAATCCTTGATATAAAGCTTATCAATAGGTTACAAAAATAAAATAATTTTTGCTTAATTCAAAAATTAATGTAGATTTGCATTGTAATTACCTTTTTTAAAAATGATAACCTCCTGGTTTTCATTCTTATCAGATACACAAATAAAAATTACCCTTTTTACGATTATATGTTTAATATCGAAACGCTAAGGTCCAAATCCGATGAGGAATTGGCTAAACTTTCTAAAGATTTAGGCGTTAAACTGACAAAAAAAAGTACTCCCGAAGAAACTATTTTTGCAATCCTTGATTATCAGGCTTCTAACCCGAAGGTTATCAAAGATTATCTGAACGCCAACAATGAAAATATGAATAACACTCCCGACGAAACTCCGAAGGAAGATAGCCCTGCTCCAAAAAAAAGAGGCCGGAAACCCGCTGAAAAATCAGCTGAAAAACAGGAAGAAAAGCCAGCAGATCTAGAAAATTCTGAAACAGAAAAACCTGTGAAAGAAGAAAAAGCTAATGAGGATGCTAAACCTCAAAATCCTGCAAAGAAAAAACAAAGAGCAAGAATCAGCCAAGAAAAAACAGAAGATAACAATACTGACACGCCTCAAGCTGAAACGTCACAAATTGAAACTTCACATGTTGAAGAAAAAGCTGAGAATTCAAGACCAAAAAATCAGAATCAGCAGCAGAACAATCAACAACAAAAGGCTAATCAAAATAAAGGTCAGCAAAAGGTGCAGAGACCACAACAGCAGTCAAATCAGTCTCAACACNNTCAACACAATTATTCGCAACAAAATAATCAACCTACCGAAACGCAGCAGCCAGTTGAAGCTCCTAAAAAGGAATTCAATTTTGATGGTATCGTTACGATTGAAGGCGTTTTGGAAATTCTACCGGATAACTACGGATTTCTCCGCTCTTCAGACTTCAGTTATATTTCTTCTCCGGATGATGTTTATGTTTCTACCAATCAGATCAGAAATTACGGACTAAAAACGGGTGACACTGTAAAAGGAATCGTTAGACTCCCAAAAGAAGGTGAGAAATATTTTTCGCTTCTAAAACCAACCGAAGTAAACGGAAGAGATCTTGCTTTTATAAAAGATCGTGTTGCTTTCGAATATCTTACACCACTTTTTCCTCAGGAAAAATTCAATTTGGCAGGTAAAAATTCTACACTTTCTACTAGAATCGTAGATCTTTTTGCACCAATCGGTAAAGGACAGAGAGCTATGATCGTAGCACAGCCTAAAACCGGTAAAACCATTCTTCTGAAAGATATTGCCAATGCTATTTCTGCTAATCATCCTGAAGCTTATATGATGGTTCTTCTGATTGATGAAAGACCGGAAGAGGTAACCGATATGCAAAGAAGTGTAAATGCAGAAGTGATTGCTTCTACTTTTGATGAAGCAGCTGACAAACATGTAAAAGTGGCAAACCTTGTATTATCCAAAGCTCAACGAATGGTGGAGTGCGGACACGATGTGGTGATTCTTCTGGATTCTATCACACGTCTTGCAAGAGCTTACAATACGGTAACACCAGCATCAGGCAAAATCCTTTCCGGAGGTGTGGATGCCAATGCGCTCCATAAACCAAAGCGTTTCTTTGGTGCTGCGAGAAAGATCGAAAACGGAGGCTCATTAACAATTATTGCAACAGCTTTGATTGACACAGGCTCCAAAATGGATGAAGTGATTTTCGAGGAATTTAAAGGAACCGGAAATATGGAACTACAACTGGACAGGAAAATTGCCAATAAACGTATTTATCCAGCTGTGGATTTGGTATCCTCCAGTACCAGAAGAGATGACCTTCTTCAGGATGAAGCGACCCAACAACGTATGTGGATTATGAGAAAATATCTTGCGGATATGAATCCTCTGGAAGCCATGGAATTTGTTCAGAAACAAATGCAGGGAACGCGGAACAATGAAGAGTTCCTGATGTCTATGAACAGATAATTTTTCTTATTAAATAAAAAAGCTCGGCTCGCAATTGCGAGCCGTAACTTTAGTATTACCACGGTAAAAATTTTATTTTTAAGCCATGAAAACGTCTTCTACATCTGCTTTTCTGCTTAGAACTGCGTGAGCATAAGAACAGTGAGCTTTGATTGTCCAACCATTTTTTCTGGCAAATTCTACAGAATTTTCAACCAATTTTTTTCCCAGTCCCTGACCTTCAAATTTTGGAAAAACCATTACGTAGCTAACGATTAATTTTTTTAGTTCCGGAACAATCGTATAAGTCAATCTTCCTATTTCTTCGTGATGATTTTTCATTGTGATAAAACCACCATTTCCGGATTTATGATTTTCAAAAAAAAGTTCCATAAATTTTTTTTTTAAATAATCAGCTAAAATTGTTCCAAATTACCTCACAGGTGTTCTAAATTCTCCATAACCAATCAAACCATCGAAGTTTCTTCCAAAAGGTGTATAATACAAAAAGGCTTGATAGAGGTTTTCCGTTTGCCAGAAATTACCATTCACCTCGCCATAATTTAGCTTTCCGTCTGAACCTTTTGTTGCGATGATGTAATTGTAGAAACCTTGTTTCAGATAGATTTTCGCAATATATTTTTGAGCCTTTTCATCGTATTGCATTTGGCTGGTTTTGTCCGCTTTGTAGTCGTTAAAAAGTCCCAAAACATAAAATTCCTTATCTGATTTCTGACTATCCAGTGCGAAATAAACCCAGGAATAATCTGCCTCACGATTCGCATTTCTCTCGATTCCGAGATCATTCCTACGGAAATAAAAAGCACCATTCACATCTGGCTGGTACTGGTAATCCCCGGGATAAGCCCAAACCGGATGGAGATATGTATAATTTCTGCCTTCAATATTTTCTGTTCCGGCAACCATATCCATTGCCTGATTAATCACCTTGTTATCAAAATAATAGAATTCATTATTTCCCGGAAAAGCCAGATTCAGCTGCTGGAACAACAGTTTATTTCCCATAGTGGAACTGGCCCTAAGATTTCGGAGTGCAATATCCCAGTTATTATTCTGAACGACATTGAGCGTGATAGAAGAAAGATTATTAGTAATTCCCGCACTATTTCCTACAGCCTGGATTTCTAATCTCTGCTTTAGATCAGGATTTTTCGCGTCCATAAACCTGCTTACATCGACGCCCAAACTGGCACCATCTTCATAGATACTAAATCTTTTCGTAAACAATGGCTTATCTTGCGAATCTTTATAAACAATGAGCTCATAATTTCCCGAAATTTTTGGCTGGATCTTTTCGTTCGGGAATGCCAGCTCATAATGGGTGTATTTCTGATAAGTGTTGAACGAATACTGGAAATTGTCAATCAATGCATTTAGACTTCCATTAGCAAATTCTGTAAAGAAAAGTCCATCATCTTCCCAATTTCGGCTGTAATGTTTTAATGTATAACGGTATAGCTGGCTGCTGTTGGAGAGATCGTCAAATCTCAGGATTAGTTGTTCACCCATCTTAATAACGGGCGTTTCATCATTGGTTTTAGGGTTAAAAACCTGAACACTCCTGATCTCCTGAGACAAAATAGAAATACTAAAAAAAACAGTTAATATCTTGAATAACTTCATCCGCTGATAATTGTAAAAAATTTATTAGGCTAAGTTAATGTTTTATATTTTTACATATAAATTTAATAAAATGTTGCACGTAAAATCCTTTGCCTTTAATCCGTTTTCTGAGAATACATACATCATTTATAACGATGAAAAAGAGGCTTTTCTTATAGATCCTGGAAATATGCCCGAAGCTGAAACGGAAACTTTGAACAACTTCATCAACACAAATGATCTAAAAATCAAAAATATTTTGCTCACACACGCTCATATAGACCACATTCTTGGCTTGCAGTGGGCTTATGACACTTTTGAGGTTCCGGTTTTGATTCATTTCGATGAAATGGAGATACTTGAAAGAGCTTCTTTCACTGCAAAAAATTATGGTTTTTTCTTTCCTGCTTTCAAAGGAAAAATTGAATATATCAAAGAAGGACAACAATTGAAATTAGGGCCAGATGTTTTTGAAATTTATGATGTTCCAGGACATTCGCCGGGAAGCGTGGCTTTTTATAATCAAAATAATGGATTTGTGATTTCTGGCGATGCGCTTTTTATGATGAGCATTGGCAGAACCGACCTTTACAAAGGCGATTATCACCAATTGATTTCAAGTATTAAAAATAAATTACTGACTTTACCCGAAAATACCAAAATCTACAGCGGACACGGAGAACCAACATCTGTTGGTTTTGAAAAGGAACATAATCCTTTTTTGAAATAAAACATTTCGAAAAGTTTAAATTTTACATTCTCAGGCTGAGCTTTCAAACAAAAAAACGCTTCCAAAATTGGAAGCGTTTCTATTTTTTTTAGTTCTGATGAACTTCTGATAAAGTAGGTCCCGAAGAAACCAATTCCAAAGCTTCATCATTATCTGTAAACTGTTCAAAATACTTGATATATCTTGCAGCCAAATCTTTAGCTTTCGCTTCCCAATCAGAATTATTCTCATAAGTATCTCTTGGGTCAAGTATGTTTTCAGAAACATTCGGCAGTGCAACTGGGAATTCCAGATTCATTACAGGGATTTTGTTGGTTTGGGCTTTGTCAATACTTCCGTCAATGATGGCGTCGATAATCGCTCTTGTATCTTTCAGAGAAATTCTCTTTCCGGTTCCGTTCCAGCCTGTGTTTACCAAATAAGCTTTCGCACCGTGTTCTTTCATTTTTCCAATTAATGTTTTGGAATACATCGTTGGATGCAATGTCAAAAATGCTTCTCCAAATGCCGGTGAAAAAGAAGGCGTTGGTTCTGTAATCCCTCTTTCAGTTCCTGCTAATTTTGATGTATAGCCACAAAGGAAGTGATATTGCGCCTGTTTATCCGTCAATATAGAAACCGGAGGCAAAACCCCGAATGCATCTGCTGACAAATAAATGATCTTGCTTGCGTGACCAGCTTTGGAAGGCAGAACAATTTTGCTGATATGATAGATTGGATAGGAAACTCTTGTATTTTCCGTAATCGAACCATCGGCATAATCTACGTTGCCTTCATCATCTACAACAACGTTTTCCAGCAATGCATCTCTTCGGATTGCACCATAGATATCTGGTTCTTTTTCTTTGCTGAGGTCAATCACTTTTGCATAGCAACCACCTTCGTAGTTGAAAACACCGTTGTTATCCCAGCCGTGCTCATCGTCACCAATTAGGTAACGTTTCGGGTCAGCAGAAAGCGTCGTTTTTCCAGTTCCAGAAAGTCCAAAGAAAACAGCGACATCGCCTTCCTTACCTACATTTGCAGAACAGTGCATAGAAGCCATCCCTTTCAGAGGAAGATAATAATTCATTATCGAGAACATCCCTTTCTTCATTTCTCCGCCATACCAAGTTCCTCCGATAATCTGCATTTTCTTTGTCAAATCGAACATTACAAACACTTCAGAATTAAGTCCGTGTTTTTCCCAATTTGGATTGACAGATTCGGAAGAATTGATTACTACAAAATCTGGTTCTCCATAATTTTGAAGGTCGTAATGAGAAGGACGAATGAACATATTCATCACAAAATGAGCTTGCCAAGCCACTTTTGTCACGAATCTTACTTTCAGTCTTGTGTCATCATTAGATCCGCAGAATGTATCGATCACATAGATTCTTTCGTTGGAAAGATCCTTGGTCACAATGGTTTTTAATTCATCAAAAACTTCGACTATAGTTGGACGATTGATGTTCCCGTCCCACCAAATCGTATCCTGAGTGATATTGTCTTTTACAATATATCTGTCTTTCGGAGACCTGCCGGTAAAAATTCCTGTTTTTACAGCCACAGCTCCCGACTTTGTCAAAACGCCTTTAGCAAATCCGGAATTATTCGGATCCATCTCCGCCTGAAAAATTTCTTCGTAAGTTGGATTGTGGATAATTTCTTTAGGATGGATAATACCTTGACGTTCAAGATAAGATTTTAGCTTGTCCATTTTTAATTTTTTTTGAAGATTAAGGGTGTTGCGACAAATGTAAAAATATCATGGAATTATCAAGCTTTTAATTAACTGATTTTCATCAGTTAATAATTAATTTATAAAAACTTAACAATCAATTGATTAAATCTTTCCAGGCGAAAATTTTTGTAAAACCCAGCCCATTAAAATATTTAATATAATCTCCAAATTTGGACGTTAGAACGAAATCTCCGCCCCAAGCACCCAAACTTTTGACAAAGCTAGGACAATTTTGAAAATATTTATCTTTTACCGTCGGGATTTTAAGAAAATCGGACAGATTTTGTTCGTGAATGGTCATCAAATTTGAAAATTCTTCCAAATTCTGACTATTGACAATCATTTTGGTTAATTCAGAATAATCATTGATTAATTCCGTTGAAGTTGGCATGGATCTGTAATGAGAAATTCCTTCTCTCGAATCTTGTTTTTGATTGAGATGAATGAAAATCAACTCATCTTTAAAACTCGGTTGAAAATCAATCGTTTCATAAACTCTTTCAGGAAAACGGCTATAAAGAACTGCAGATTTTTCTTTGGCAACAGCAACGTCATAACCACTCCCACCTAAACTGATTTCGTTCAGAGTAAAAGCATCAATGTTTGCCCATTCAGCAAGATTGTTCATCAACGTAGAACTGCTCCCAAGTCCGAAGTCTGAAGGAAATTGTAGATTGGTTTTGATGTGATAAGAAGTATCACTTTTTAGTTTGGTATCAGAAAGATTCTGAACATTTTTGAGTGTTTTAAGAATGAATTCTGAAGCTTTGGAATTATTGGTTTCAATGATTGTCCAATTTTTATAATCAATGACAGCTTTTAGCCATAATTGATTTTGATGATAAGCTTCCCAAAAAATCAATGCCTTTTGGTCATCATTCTCTGTATAAAAAAGCTCTTGTCCCAGCTTCGTTGGAATAGCTAGAACAAGAGCGCCATCAACAGCAACATATTCTGAGGTAAGCATTAACTTGCCTGGTGAAAATATACTGCTCATTTGTTGATTATTTTTAAATTTATTTTT
>DLND01000142.1:0-14773 GCA_002476905.1 Flavobacteriales bacterium UBA7519 | reverse complement strand
GGAAGGCGGATTAAGCTGCCCTAATAATTCTATTCTTAGATAGCAGATGCAACAGTTACTTCCGGATTAATTTTCTTAATCAAACCTTGAAGCGTTTTTCCTGGGCCAACTTCTATAAAATTATTGGCTCCATCTTTTATCATATTCTGCACACTCTGAGTCCATTTTACAGGACCAGTCAACTGAGCAATCAAATTTTTCTTGATTTCTTCCGGGTCAGAAACTGCAGTTGTTGTTATGTTCTGATAAACCGGAATTGTTGCTTTACGGAATTTGGTTTTCTCTATCGCTGCAGCCAATCTTTCTTGAGCCGGCATCATCAATGGCGAATGGAAAGCCCCATTTACAGGCAGCAACAAAGCTCTTTTTGCACCAGCTGCTTTCAAAGCTTCGCAAGCTTTTTCAACAGCAACTGTTTCTCCAGAAATTACCAATTGCCCAGGACAGTTGTAGTTTGCAGGAACAACAATTCCTTCTATTTCGGCACAGATTTCTTCAACTTTTGCATCCTCCAGACCAAGAATAGCCGCCATAGAACTTGGATTAATATCGCAAGCCATTTGCATTGCTTGTGCTCTTTCGGAAACCAATTTCAATCCGTCTTCAAAAGACAAAACACCATTGGCAACTAAAGCAGAAAACTCGCCCAAAGAATGTCCGGCAACCATTTCTGCACCCAAACCGTTCGCTACTTTTACAGCAGCAACTGAGTGTAGAAAAATAGCAGGCTGAGTTACGCTGGTTTTTTTAAGGTCTTCATCCGTCCCGTTGAACATCACAGATACAATATCAAAACCAAGAATATCGTTGGCAGAATCCATCAGGTCTTTCACATCTTTTCGGGAATCGTAAAGTTCTTTTCCCATCCCGACAAACTGTGAACCCTGCCCAGGAAATACAAGTGCTTTCATATATTTATAAATGATAATTGATGAATAATAAATGATTATATCATCAATGTTTTTAATTTTATTTTATTTCTAAAGTTGAAACTACGAATCCTGAATCAATCACCATTGACTTCATCGAATCTCCGATTTCATCACTTATCAACTATAATTATTGCATTAATCTCACCACTCTGTAGCCATTATTGATGTAAGCACCATTTGGTTTTGTCCTTACAAACTCGAATTTTGTAGCCAACTGTGTTTGCGATTTTCCGATTTGTTTGAAAATTTCTCCTTTTTTGTTTTCTCTTGTCAACATATCGTTCATCACGTCGAAACCGATTACGGCATATTTTGAAGGAGTTTTGCAATATTTGCCTTTGTAAGCTGCAAGAATTTGTTTTTCAAAATCGCCGTCGTAGTTTATTTTTCTGTCCATCAGATAAACTAGACTTGCTTTCGAAAGATCGTCTACATTTTTTTCAAAACTTGGGCTGTAGAACATACTGAACGCTTTCACGCCTTCTGTTTGTTTTCCAAGAGCTATAACTTTTGATGCAAAAGCAGCACCTGCAGATTCGTCATCATCAGCTAAAACAGCAATCACAGGAACAGATTGTCCCGTCATCATATTATTTTCTAACTGAATTTCGGATGAAGAATTAACAATAACAACATTAGGTTTTGACAATGATTTTTCCAATCCAGCTTTGATAGCGTTCGCATTTGCTTTGGAATTATCTGCAACGATATAAATTTTTTGGTCTTGATAAACCTGACCCACTTCTTTTACAATTCTATCAGAATAAACCGAATTTTCAGTTTCGATGATAATCAGATTGCTGTAATCAAAAAGGTCTTCTGAATTCGCAAAAGGTGCAACTACAGGAATTTTTTTATCATTCACAAATCTCAGAACTTCAAGAACATTCGATTTGAAAAAAGGCCCAATTATCAAGTCTGTATTTTCAGGATTCAGTTGAGAGAGACTATTTTTGAAAGTCGTTTCATTTCCTGCATCTACAACTTTGATGTCCAGTTTTTGTCCGTTAGTTGCGTTTCTCTCAGCTGCAAGTTTTGCACCCGTCAAGAAATCCATAGACATTGTTCTGTACTTCGCATCATTAGCATCAAACCCGAAAGGTAACATCAAAACCACACTCAAAACATCACCGCTTTTCTTAGAATACATCGGGTCTTGCTTTTTGATTTTCAGAGTCATTCCTGCTTTCAAACCGTCGGCAAGATTGGGATTTAATGAGATCAACTGATCCAATGTTACATTAAATCGGCTCATAATACTGAACATCGTGTCGCCATTCTGAACGGTGTAAGTCACATAATCATCTTCGGCAGGCAATGTGTTAGAAGAGTTTTTCGCTGGGGCAGATCTTGTAGTTTCCGTTACCGGTGCAGAACTTGAATTGCTATTAGAATTATCTTGAACTTGAATACCTTCTGAAGATACAGAAATAGTATTTGCATCAGAAACTCTAATCGCTTCTCCCGGTTTCAAACCGGTTGTTTCCAATCCTGGATTCAAAGCAAATAATTGTTTCTGTGTCAGGTTGAATTGTCTCGATATTTTATAATAATTATCTTTTGCCTGAACTACGTATAAACCCTTGTCGGAAGAAGCCGTTTCGTTTTTAGTTACTGTCTGCACATCTGCAGATTTTGCTGGAGTTGATGTTTTTGTACTTTGAACAACTGAAGTTACAGGCGCAGAACCACCAAATTTCTGAATATTATCTAACGGCAAAATGATTTTGTCTCCGATTTTCATATGAGAATCCAATTCAGGATTCAGTTTTCTAAGTTCGGACTCAGAAATTTGATATTGTTTTGTGATTCCGTAAATCGTTTGCTTTGGCTGCAAAGTAATGGTTCCCGTCTTGCCTGTTTTAGCTACAGAAGTCGCCGAAGCAGACGTAGAAGCGACTGCTTTTGAACTGCTACCACCTTTTGAAACCACGATGATATCGCCAATTTTAAGACCGCCGTCTCTTTTGGAAGGATTTAATTGGTACAATTCATCAATCGTGATGCCGTATTGTTTAGAAATTCCATAAGGCGTTTCTTTTGGTGCAACCGTGTGGGTTTTCTGTGCTGAAAGCCCTAAAAAGCCGATAAGTCCTGATAAAATGAAAATCTTTTTAATCATCCTTTTTATATAATGTTACAAAAATAATGCTTTCAATTTAAATGAGCGAAATAATCAATTCCGATTTTTGAACATCCATTAACTGATAACTGTCGGCAATCCATTGTTTGCCAAAATCTGCGTAGAACACGCTGAAATTGAATACTCTTTCCTGCCAAGTCCCGCCCGGATGAACTTTCAAAAATAAATTCTGCATCTGATCAAACTTCTCAGATTGTTTTATTTTTTCAGCCTTTAAAAGACGTTTTTGCATTCTTTTGAAAGATTTCAGTTGTCGAGTTTCTTCTGCATTTACAAGGTTTACAAACGTTTTATCCGTTTGTTCTGCCTTTGTTTTTATATCTGAAAACGATTTAATCAAATCTTGTTCTTTCTGTTCAAGAAGCGATTTGATTTCGTTGTTGTCTAATATTTTTTGATTGATGACTTCTGCAAAATTCCCGAAGAAATCTTTTATACTCAATCCTGCTTTCTCTATTTTTCCCATCGTTTTTTGTTCCAGAAATAACATCGAGTTTCTCGGAATCAAAAGGGGGAATGGAAGATTAATGGATTCGAAATAATCTTTCAACTCAATCCAATACATTATCTCAGCGTTTCCGCCAACGTAAGCCAGATTCGGCATAATTGTTTCCTGATAAGCAGGACGAAGAACTGCATTAGGACTGAATTTCTCTGGATTATTTTCCAGCTCGGCTAAAATTTCTTCCTGAGAAAACTTCAAATCGGTGTCTATTATGAAGTAATCATCGTTGATTTTGTCGATTCGATTTCTGGTTTCTGTTAGATAAAATAGATTAATTTCTCTTGGATTGACCTGAACTTTGTGATATTCTTTTTCAAGAAATTCTCTTTGTTGTTTTGTAGCTTCAAAAAGATTGTTGGATAATAATTCTTTTCTGAAAATATCTTTAACCTGATTTTTAAGTTCTTTTTCGTTTCCATCAAGGGTCAACAAACCGTAATCTGAAAACAATTGATTCACCAGATATCGAATGGCCTGTGTATGTGTTTTACCTTTTTTGTAGGCATTTTTGATCCACATAATCAGTTCAGTTCCATAGAGATAATCTTTGAATTCTTTCTCAAATTCCTGAATGAAAAAAACATCATCAATTTTAATATTTCCAACATCTCCGCCAGCTTTACCTTTGATTTCGTAATAATGCGCTCTGGTTTTAAAATGATTGATTTCGTCAAAATCGTGGTCTTCCGTCGCCATCCAAAAAACGGGAACAAAATTATGTTCTGGGAAATTGGATGTTAAGAACTCTGCAGTTTTGATGGTCTGCAAAATTTTATAAATAAAAAAAACAGGACCTGTAAAGAGATTGAGCTGATGCCCAGTTGTAATAGTGAAGGTATTTTTATCTTTCAGAGAAAACAGATAATCCAATTGTTTTGGAGACATCTGCTCTTCCTGATTCTGTGAAAAAATCGTATTGTAAAGAATTTCTCTCTTGTCATCAGAATAAGAATTTTGTTTTTCAGTGATCTGATTTTTGAAGTTCTCCAAGTCAAAAACCTTTCCCTGGAATCCGTCCAGATTTTTCTTCAAAAAGTCTTTTACAAGTTGCGGAATACTGTTTATATTTTGGAAATCAATGGTCATAACTAGAAGTTAGATTTTAGACTTTAGATATTAGATTTTTTACTGAATCTGCAGCCCGACTTGAGTGGAAATCCTTTTTGCTTTTTTGCTTAAAAGTAAAAAGATTGACTTCGTCGAACCACTTCGTTAGGTTTGGGAACGGAAGGCGGATAAAGCTGCCATAATTATTCTAACAAAATTAATGGAAAAGATACCAAACCACGCCCAAATTCAATCGGAAATCATAAATAGGGTAATTTGGCGCTGTGAAAGATTTGTTCTGCATAAAAGTCTGGTTAATATGCTGACCTTCTACGTAGAAAAACATTCTTTTGACTTTCATATTGAAAAAGATGTCAGCAATCGGCTGTCCACCAATGGAATACGGGTTGGTTCCCGGCAAAATATATTCGTTGAGAATTGGCGAAAACTCTCGGGATGCAAATATGGTGAAGTAATATAATTTCACACCAGCTTGGATTTCTGCTGCTTTTTTGAACGCCGGTGCTTGATAATAAATATTCAATCTTCCGATGAAATCTGGCATTGGCAACAAATTGTCATTGGTCAAAGCTTTTTGGAAAAGCACTTTTCCGTTGAAATTGAATTTGCCATATTTCAAAGTTGTCTCGCCTCCAATCTGAGAGATATTGAGCGAAGATGAACTCTGTTGTGGCATCGCTGAATTATCAAAATAAGTGTAATTATCGATTCTGAAATAATCTACAAAAAGTTGCGTGTTGAACCATTTTGCTAATCTTAAAGTTCCTCCGATTTGGGTAACTGCTTCGTTATTCGGGTTTTGTAGATAATAATTGTAGTTGAGATAGTGTGAAGAATTGACAAGATAATTGAAACTAGGATAAGCCGATTGGAAGTTAACTCGACCTTCTACCAAATAATCTTTAATGGGTTCAAAAACTAACTCATTGGTGGTTTTGATATAATTACCAAATTCTGTTCCTTTGGAAATTTCTAAAAACGATTTCAGTTGGATTTTGTCTAACAATTTGATTTGCAAATTACCCACTGCGCCAAATCTCTGCTCCTTGAAATAACCTGGAATATTGAGTGTCGCAAACGTATTTTTATTCCCAAAATCTATAGTCTGATGGCGAAAACCTGCATCCAGCTTAAATTTGTCATTGTCCCAGACCAAACTAAAGGTGTTGCTAAGATTGTTGGAAAACTTTTTATTTGTTAACGGAAAATCTGTTATATCTGTACCCCCAAAGAAATCGACATTGGTTGATGTCTCAGAGAAATAATATTTATTTCCCTGATGAAAAATGGTATGTCTCAGTTTAAATGGATATTTCGCTGGATCAAAAGGCGCGAACTCTTGACTGAAATAATATCTTCTGTAACCATATCGCGATTCGGCGCCTGAGAGATTGGTTTCAAGATTTTGGCGGTTATTGAATCTTGAATCGCCTCCTAAAAAAACGTCCAAATCTGCAATTCCTCCATTCTCTTGGTTATTGACATTCTGATGAATGTAATGCGCATAAGCTTCGTATTTGTTATTTTTCGAAATATAATGCGCGCTGAAAACTGTATTATTACTGGAAGCCAAGCTATTTCTGTAAAGTCCCTGAGACCTCAGTCCCATATATTCTATTGCAAAGTTGAAATTTTTGCCGACATTCTGAGTATATGTCGTTTGTAATTGTCCACCATTTTTCATCGCATTATTGTAGAAAAATGTAGTTGTTGGCGTTTTTACATCGTAGTAGTTGATATCATTCTCACCTAAAATAAAAAAAGATTTGTTTTCTGGAAGCAGTGTCAGATTTTGTTCAGTATTTTTTTCATAAACCAAATTTTGAAAACCCGATCCGATATTCGCATATTGTATTTTTCCGAAATTATCCTTCTTGTTGTACTGTGTAAATATGTAAGATTTCTTTATAGCAAAAGTGGTGTCAAAAACTTTCTTTTCAGAAAATCTTTTCTTGACTAGATAATCATTGATTGTAGGCTTGTAGATCTCTAAAGAATCTTTTACTCCAGAATCAACTTTGAGCGTGTCGGATATTTTGTTTGCATCTGTTTTGTTGACTTGCTGGGCATTTACAAAAACACCAAAAACAATGAATATAATCGATAAATATTTCATCAAGGAAATTTGAGTACAAAAGTACTAATAATCCTGTAATAAAAAACCCCGCGGATTGCGGGGCTGGATTATGTAAAATATAATGTATAAATATGTTAAAAAAAATTAACATCACAAAAAATGAATTACGAACTCTATGGCAAGTCCTAAATAACGTTGTATTTTTCGTTTAAAAATTAATTTTATTTTTTATTATTAATAATTTTATTATTGTAAAATTATATATATCATACTTAACACCGGAAAGGTAATTTAAAATTTAATAATTTTAATAATTTATTTAGAATTATTACAAATAAAATAAATAAATAAAAAAAACCGCTAATACATTAGCGGTTTTATTATTAACTTAATAACTATTTCAATTTTTTCTTTACAGCTACCTCTTCATAGACTTCCAGAATATCTCCCACTTCTATATCATTATAGCCTTTCAAATTAAGTCCACATTCGTAACCTTTGGTCACTTCTTTCACATCATCCTTGTATCGTTTTAAGCTTTCCAGCTCTCCGTCAAATTTAACAATTCCATCTCGAAGTAGTCTGATTTTGGAATTTCTCGTTACCTTACCTGTAAGGACCATACATCCTGCGATGGAACCAACTTTAGAAATCCTAAATACTTCACGAATCTCAACGTTACCTACAACCTGCTCCTGAATTTCTGGAGATAGTAGACCTTCCATTGCTTCTTTTACTTCATCAATAGCTTTATAGATAATGGAGTAAGTTCTGATCTCTACTTCTTCTTTGTCTGCAATGTCTTTAGCATTTACACTTGCTCTAACATTAAATCCAATAACAATTGCATCCGATGCAGCGGCTAGCAAGATATCACTTTCTGTAATCTGACCAACACCTTTGTGGAGAATATTAACCTGAATTTCTTCAGTAGATAATCTCTGAAGCTGATCAGACAATGCCTCTACAGATCCATCCACGTCACCTTTAAGAATGATATTCAACTCTTTGAAGTCACCTAAAGCGATACGACGTCCTATCTCATCCAATGTAAGATGTTTTTTAGTTCTGATGGACTGCTCACGTTGCAATTGTTCTCTCTTATTGGCAATTGTTTTCGCCTCTTTCTCATCGGCAAAAACTCTGAATTTATCACCAGCTGTTGGCGCACCATCCAGACCAAGAATTGTGACAGGAATAGAAGGCCCTGCTTTTTCCATAGATCGTCCACGTTCGTCTAGCATTGCTTTTACTTTTCCGTGGTTTTTACCTGCAAGTACATAATCTCCAACAGTCAAAGTTCCATTCTGAACCAACATCGTTGCTACATAGCCACGTCCTTTATCTAAAGCAGCTTCAATCACTACCCCACTAGCCTGTTTATTTGGATTAGATTTTAATTCTAATAATTCCGCTTGTAAAAGGACTTTTTCTAGCAATAAATCAACATTATTACCAAATTTAGCAGAAATTTCCTGTGCCTGAACATTTCCACCCCATTCTTCTACAAGAACATTCATTGCAGAAAGTTGCTCACGGATTTTATCCGGATTGGCATTGGGTTTATCCACTTTATTGATAGCGATAATCATTGGCACACCAGCAGCCTGTGCGTGGGCAATTGCTTCCTTGGTTTGTGGCATTACATCATCATCGGCAGCCACCACAATAATCGCAATATCGGTAACTTGAGCACCTCTCGCTCTCATCGCTGTAAAGGCTTCGTGACCTGGCGTATCAAGGAAAGTAATCCTTTGTCCGTTTTCCAATTTCACGTTATAAGCACCAATATGCTGAGTAATCCCTCCGGATTCACCAGCGATTACGTTAGTTTTTCTAACATAATCCAGCAATGAAGTCTTACCGTGGTCTACGTGTCCCATTACTGTAACTATAGGTGCTCTTGGAAGCAAATCTTCTTCGGCATCTGGTTCTTCTTCAGCAGCAGCTTCTTCGATATCAGCATCCGAAAATTCGATTTTATAACCAAACTCATCTGCTACCAATGTTAAAGTATCAGCTTCAAGACGCTGATTCATCGTTACCATAACTCCAAGAGAGAAACAAGCGGAAATCACCTCTGTTGCACTTACATTCATCAATGAAGCTAACTCGCTTACAGTGATAAATTCAGTTACTTTCAGTGTTCTGTCCTGAGCGTCCATTTCCTGCTGAAGTTCATCTTGTTCCCTTCTCCAGGTTCTTTTTTCTTTTCTATGCTTAGACCCTTTAGACTTACCTCCTTTGTTAGTCAGTTTTTCTAAAGTTTCCTTAATTTGATTTTTTACTTGCTCATCCGTAAGCTCAACAGGCATTGTACGAGCTTGTCCGCCTCGGTTGTTTCCACCTCGGTTATTTCCTCCAGGACGGTTATTGTTTCCACCTTGGCGATTACCTCCTTGTCCTTGTGGACGGTTGTTATTATTTCCACTTGGACGGTTACCTCCACCTTGGTTATTTCCTCCCTGCTGATTGTTGCCTTGATTGCCATTGTTATTCTGGCCAGGAACATCTTTAGTAATACGCTTTCTTTTTTTCTTTGCAGCGTTACTGTTAGCAGATGGTTTTGGTTTATTGAATTGCGAAAGATCAATCTTCTCACCAACGATTTTAGGACCGTCCAGTTTCTGATAAACCGTTTCTATTTTCTGAGAATCTTCTGAATCCGGACCTGGAACAATTTCCATTTCTTTCACGGGTTTTTCCTCTACTTTCGGTTCAGGTTTCGGTTCTTCCTTAACTTCTGGTTTTGGCTCCTCTTTTGGTTTTTGAGAAACTTTTACTTTGTTGCTCTCTAACTTAGACAAATCTATTTTATCTAAAACTTTGAACTCCTGTTTCTCCGGTGTTTTAACCACTTCTGGTTTTGGTTCCTCCTTCGGCTGAACAGGTTCAGGCGCAGGAACAACCGAAACGACTTCTTCCGCAGATTTTGTATGATTAAGATCTATTTTACCTAAAACTTTGGTTTCAGGTTTCAGGTTTGCTTTGGCTCTTATAACCTCAGGCGCTTTTTCCTCAATTGCTAATTTTTCATCAGGAACTTTAGAAATCACAACCTCATGAGAAGCTTTTCTCTGTTCTCCATCTTTTCGGAACTCAGCTTCTAATGCAGAAAATGCCTGTTCTTCCAATAGAGCGTTAGGATTACTATCCACAGCTATCCCTTTACTCTGGAGATATTCCACAGCTCTAGGAATAGAAATGTTTAGTTCTTTAACGGCTTTATTTAATCTTATTTTTGGCATAAATATCAATTTGCTTTTGGCTTTTAGCGTTTTAAGCTTTCAAGCTTTTATTTTTCTTTTTATTAAAATTTAGTTTCAGAATTTTTGTAAATTCAATATATAAATTATCCCTCAAGTTCTTCTTTCAGAATACTTTTAACTTCTTCTATAGTTTCCTCCTCAAGATCCACAATATTCAATAATGCTTCAGTATCTTTATCTAGAACGCTTCTTGCAGTATTCAGACCAACTTTTTTGAATTCGTCAATAATCCAAGATTCGATTTCGTCCGCAAATTCTACCAATTCAACATCATCATCTTCGGACGTTTCTCTGTAAACATCAATCTCAAAACCAGATAACCAAGATGCCAGCTTAATATTCTGACCCTGCTTACCAATTACTTTAGAAATCTCATCAACAGGCGTATAAACTAATGCGTAATTAGTTTCCTGATTAACCTCAATTTTATTGATGGTAATATTTCCTAAAGCTCTCTTTATAAGAATCTCAGGATTTTTAGACCACTGAATGACATCTATATTTTCGTTTCTCAGTTCTCTTACAACACCGTGAATTCTAGAACCTTTAACTCCAACACAAGCTCCTACAGGATCAATTCTGTCATCATAAGCATCTACAGCGATTTTCGCCTTTTCACCCGGGATTCTGACTACCTTTTTCAGGATAATAGTTCCGTCCTGAATTTCCGGAATCTCCAGCTCCAATAGCTCTTCTAAGAATTTTGGCGCCGTTCTGGAAACAATGATCTGAGGTTTTGATCCTCGGAAATCTACACTTTCCACAATTGCTCTCACATTATCTCCCTTTTTAAAGAAATCTGAAGGAATCTGATTTTCCTTTGGCAGGATAAATTCATTGCCTTCATCATCAAGTAAAATTACGTGCTTATGACGGATGTGATGTACTTCTCCAACAATCAATTCACCAATTTTATCGCGGAACTGCTCGTACAGGGTTGCATTGAAATGCTCTTGGATTTTAGTAGCCAAAATCTGCTTCAGTGTAAGGATATTTCTCCTACCCAATTTAGAAACGGGAATTTCCTGAGTGTACTCTTCACCAACTTCAAATGTAGGATCTATTTTTCTAACTTCAGAGATTTCAATTTCCAGATCATCATCTTCAGACATCTCATCTTCCACAATTGTTTTGTTTAGGAAGATTTGAAAGTCTCCTTTATCTGGGTTTACAATAACATCAAAATGATCATCAGAGTCATATCTTTTTCTCAAAAGCGTCTTAAGCGAATCTTCTATGATCGCCATCAAATCGATTTTGCTTATATTTTTTATTTCTTTAAAATCACCAAAGGCTTCTATTAAAGCTAAATTATCCATATTGATTTATAAATGATAAGTAATGATTGAGAATTGATTCTTTTCAAATCAAAATCTTTCATTATATTGTTAAAATTTTATTGCTACCAATGCTTTTTTGATTTCTGAATAAGATATATCCTTATCTTCCATCACATCTTCCTTTCCTTTGCCCACAAGCTTGGGACGTCTGTAAGCTAGCCTGATTGTAATCTTTTCATCATCAACATGAACTAGCTCTCCTTCAATTTTTGAATCATCAGTTAAAACAATATCTAAAGTTCTCCCGATATTCTTCCTAAATTGTCTTGGAGATTCCAGCGGCTCACTTAAACCTGAGGACATTACCTGCAGCCCAAAATCGTGCACTTCACGATCCAGATTAAACTCTACAGCCCTGCTTGCATCAAGACAATCCTGTAACGAAACACCATTATCTCCATCCAGGATTACAGTAATATCAGAAGAAGCAGAAATCTTCAGATCAATCAAAAAAAGATCTGGTCTTGTCAATAAAAATTCATTAATCAGACGTGTCACTTCTGTTTTAAAATCCATAATTATCTTCTCCAAAGTTACATCTACGAAAAAAGGCATTCTTGCGAAAGCCTTCCCATTTTTCCCGTAAATCTTTTGCAAAGATAATTATTTTTTATTTAATATACAAGAACTCAATCATTTCAATTATATAAACTGCAAGTATTTTTTTCTTATTTTTGCCGAAATTAAAAAATTATTCTTAGTGAATATTACTATTGTTGGAACCGGATATGTTGGTCTTTCAAACGCTGTTTTGCTAGCACAACATCATAATGTAATAGCGCTGGACATTATTTCGGAAAAGGTTGAGATGCTGAATAACAAACAATCTCCGATTGATGATGCAGAAATTACAGAATTTCTAAAAACAAAAAATCTCAACTTACGGGCGACGCTTGATAAAAATGAGGCTTATAAAGACGCGGATTTTATTATTGTTGCCACGCCCACAGATTACGACCCTTCTACCAATTACTTCAATACAAAAAGTGTTGAAAACGTTATAAGAGAGGCTCAAGCGGAAAACCCAAAAGCTGTTTTCATTGTTAAATCTACTGTTCCGGTTGGTTTTACAGAAAATCTGAAAAAAGAATTAGAATTTGACAATATTATATTTTCTCCAGAATTTTTGAGAGAAGGAAAAGCACTTTACGATAATCTTTATCCATCTAGAATTATTATTGGAGAACAAAGCGAGAGAGCAACGGTTTTTGCAAATCTTTTGAAAGAAGGTGCCATTAAAAAAGATATCCCTACTCTTTTTACTAATGCAACAGAGGCTGAAGCTATCAAATTATTCTCGAATACCTATTTAGCAATGCGTGTAGCTTACTTCAATGAGTTGGACAGTTATGCCCAAATCCATGGATTGGATAGCCGTCAGATTATAGAAGGTGTCGGTTTGGATCCAAGAATAGGTTCTCATTATAACAATCCATCTTTTGGGTATGGTGGCTATTGCCTTCCGAAAGACACCAAACAATTACTTGCCAATTATAATTCGGTTCCCAACAATCTTATTCAAGCCATTGTGGATGCTAATCGCACTAGAAAGGATTTTATCGCGGATTCGATTTTAGCAAAAAAGCCAAAAAAAGTAGGTGTTTATCGATTAATAATGAAATGCGGGTCTGATAATTTTCGGGCCTCTGCAATACAAGGCATTATGAAAAGAATCAAAGCAAAAGGCGTAGAAGTAGTGGTTTATGAACCCGTTTTGAAAGAAGATTCTTTTTTCGGGTCGATGATTTATCGGGATCTGGACGCATTTAAACAAGACTGTGATATTATTATTTCCAACAGAAACACAGCAGATTTACAAGACGTTAAAGATAAAGTTTACACAAGAGATTTATTCGGAAGCGATTAAAATAAAACATAATTTTATAAAAAATATTTATGAAAAACATTATAATAACCGGAGGAGCAGGTTTCATAGGTTCTCACGTGGTTCGAGAATTCGTAAAAAACAATCCAGATTCTAAAATCATCAACCTTGATGCTTTAACTTACGCTGGAAATCTTGAAAATTTGAAAGATATCGAAAACGAACCCAATTATGTTTTCGAAAAAGCAGATATTACAAAGCCTGAAGAACTTAGAAAAGTTTTTGAAAAATATAATCCGGATGCAGTGGTGCATTTGGCCGCAGAGAGTCACGTGGACAGAAGTATTACCGACCCTAATGCATTTATCAATACCAACGTAAACGGAACTGCTAATCTTCTGAATCTTTGTATCGAATTCTGGACTTTAAACCCAGATCACACACACGGAAGATTCCCAAATGAGCCTAGAAAAAACTTGTTCTATCACGTTTCTACGGACGAAGTTTATGGAAGCTTAGGTGAGACTGGATTTTTCTTAGAGACTACTCCTTATGATCCGCAATCACCTTATTCTGCGTCCAAAGCAGCTTCTGACCATTTGGTAAGAGCGTATGGAAATACTTATGGGATGCCTTTCATTGTGTCTAACTGCTCCAATAACTATGGTCCTAATCATTTCCCAGAGAAACTAATTCCACTTTGTATTTCTAACATTCTTAATGAAAAACCATTGCCAATCTATGGAGATGGAAAATATACAAGAGACTGGCTTTATGTGATTGACCATGCCAGAGCAATACACCAGATTTTCAATGAGGCAAAAACTGGCGAAACTTACAATATCGGTGGCTTTAATGAGTGGCAAAACATTGACCTTGTGAAAGAACTTATCAAACAGCTAGATGCTAAACTTGGTAAACCAGAAGGACATTCAGAAAAACTGATAACTTATGTAAAAGACAGGCCTGGTCATGACAAGCGATACGCAATAGATGCTACGAAACTTAATCAAGATTTAGGTTGGAAACCGAGCGTAACGTTCGAAGAAGGCCTTGGAAAAACGATCGACTGGTATCTGGAAAATAAAGAATGGCTGGAGCATGTAACTTCCGGAGATTATCAAAAATATTACGAAAGTCAATATTCTTAAAAAAAAATAACCAAAAATTCAGACTATGAAAGGAATTATTCTCGCAGGGGGATCAGGAACAAGACTTTATCCCTTGACCATTGCAGTAAGTAAACAATTGATGCCGGTTTATGACAAACCGATGATTTATTATCCGCTTTCAACATTGCTGTTGGCAGGAATAAAAGACATCCTGATAATCACAACGCCTCACGATCAAGAAGGATTTATTAAACTTTTAGGAGATGGATCACAGATTGGTTGTAACATTCAATATAAAGTTCAACCAAGCCCAGACGGATTGGCTCAAGCATTTATTTTGGGTGATGAGTTTATAGGAAATGACGCAGCAGCGTTAGTTCTTGGAGATAATATATTTTACGGTTCTGAAATGGGAACATTATTAAAAAACAAAACCAATCCAGACGGCGGTGTTGTTTTTGCGTACCACGTGTCTGACCCAGAAAGATATGGTGTAGTTGAA
>DLND01000034.1:15668-33653 GCA_002476905.1 Flavobacteriales bacterium UBA7519 | reverse complement strand
TTCATCAACAGGTTTGTTAATGAAATCATCCAATGTTACTTCTTTAGCGATTTCATAACGACCCATCAACGTATTCTGAAGCTGCATTCCCGCAAACTCGTGTCCGTCTCCAGATTTCTCGATTTTAACGTTGGTAAGAACCGTATTATAACCATCGAACAATGGATAAGCATTAACGCCAGTCTCTGCTACTTTACCAGAATCTTTCTTACCATAACCAAGAGCTAGTCCAAGAGAACCATCTGCCTGACCTGGCTGGATAAATACTGGTACGTCCTTCAAAGTAACGCCATTAGCTGTAACGTTTACTGTATCTCCATCCAACTGCATTCTTGCATTAAGGCTGTTTTCCAATCCTAGGCTTTCTGCATCTTTTGGTGAAATAGTAATATAATTATCCCAAGACAGTCTAGAAATTGGATCTGGAAGCTCCATCAACCAAGGGTTGTTAGATTGTGTTCCGTCACCAATAGAAGGTTTGGTATAAAGCTGTAATTCTAATTGAGCCGGTTTGAAAGCTGATAATTCAGCGATAGCCTGAGCAGCATTTCCGCCGGAATAAGATAATCCTGTCGAAAGTCCGCCAGCTGCAAATCCGTTGTATAGATTCTTGTTGAATGACAACCCTCCGTTAAGCGTCAATGCGTTAGCTTTCAAATAATTATAATAATTATTAGCCGGATTATCTTTTCCATTAATCCACACTAAAAGAGATTCTTCAATCTGTCTCGATTTATATATCTTCTGGATTGTAGGCTGCATTAAAGAATATGCACCTGTTTCCGGTGTGATATCACCCCAAGATTCTAGCCAATGTGTAAAAGGAATAACTGCCTTTGAAGCTTTATATAATTCATTTTTCTTATCAGTAATTGCAACAGAATAAGGAACCTTTTCGATTGCAGCTATTAGAGATTGACCTTTTGCGTGAGAATAAATCGGGTTGATATTATTCGTAATCAAAACACCAACCTGTCCGCCATTCAACCAAGATAAAAATTCATTGAATCTTGCGTTATCATATTCTTTAAGGAAATTAGCTTTTCCTGTAAATGCGTTAGAAGCTAATTTTTGGTTGATTAAGTGAGCCAAAACATAAGCCGCTTTAGAACCATCTGCAAAAACAACAGCGTTGCTGCCTTTTGACTGAAGTTCTTTCACGATTTCGGAAGCCACTTTATCAGAAGTTCCACCATTTAGTCCGTTATAAACTTCTACTAAAGTTTTAAAAACTGCACTTGGCTTCAGTCTATATCTGCTATCGGCGTTTGCTCCTGTTAAGCTCATATTGGATTCTACCTGAATATGTCTCAACATATTTTCCCCCGGTTTTCTTGCCGCAGCATAGGAAACTTCTAGGCTTGATGCGTTGTAATCTCCTAAGAAATCTGCATTAAAAGAAACTACTAACTGAGATTTGCTAAGGTCATAAACCGGCAAAGCTCTTTGTCCGAATACTTCCTGTGCTGCATCCAAAGCTGCTGCGTAAGGAATCGCATCGTAAGTAATTAGTTCTGCGGAAGGATATTTGGTTTTGAAATCTCCGAACAATTTCTTGAAAGTCGGGCTTGGAAAAGAGTGTGATAATACCACAATCTTTTTCCCACCATTCTGAGACTCTGCAAGACCTTTCAGGATAAAATCATCCACTTTATTGAAATCCTCTTGCTCATCACCATTTAAAGCAGGTTTCTTAACCTTATCATTATCATAAAGTGAAAGAACACTTGCCTGAGCTCTTGCATTGGTTTTACCAAGATTTCCAGCTCCAGGATTAGCATCGATTCTGATAGGGCGGCCTTCTCTTGTTTTTACCAAAACACTTGCAAAGTCGAAACCATCAAAATACGAAGATGCATAAAAATTAGGAATTCCTGGAATGATGTCGTGTGGTTTTACCACATAAGGAATTGTTTTGATAACCGGAGCTTCACAAGCTGCCAGCGTTACTGCAGCTGTGGAGAATCCTAACAACTTAAGAAAATCTCTACGAGACGTTCCTTCTTTATTAGCATCATCCAAGAAATCTTCAACCGGAATTTCATTCTGGAACTCTTTAGCCGCCAACTTCCCATTTAAAGTTGGATCTTTTAGTTCGTGAATACTTCTGAATTGTATTTTATTTGAAGCCATTTATACTTCTAATTTTTGTTATTAATAATGACATTTACCACACTCAAGACCTCCAATTGCATCCACAGTGACTTTGCTACCCTCACCATATTGTTTTTTCAACTTATCATGAAGATTCTTGAAGTACTCCTTATTGTAACCATTGTTCATATCTACTTCTGTAGTTCTGTGACACTCGATACACCATCCCATAGTGAAATCGTTTGCCATTTGCACTACGTTCATTGTATCAATCTTGCCGTGACAAGCCTTACAAACCACATCAATTTTGTTAGCAGGATCTTTTTGCTTCGCATTGAATGAATTGATAATTGCCTGCTCCCCAGCAACAACGTGCTGTGCGTGGTTGAAGTAAACAAAATCTGGCATATTGTGAATCCTTGTCCACTCTACATTTTCGGTTTTACCGGTATAAGCCTGTTTAGACTCATCCCATCCAGCCGCTGCGTAAATCTTTTTGATCTCACCTGTGTAGAACTCTCTGTCTTTCCCTGGCTCTAGGTATTTTCCTTTATATTCTGAAATAGATCTGTGACAGTTCATACAAACATTCACAGAAGGAATTTCTGAAACTTTACCATATTTTGCACTTGAGTGACAAAGCTGGCAATCGATCTTATTTTCGCCTGCGTGTATTTTATGGGAGAAATAGATTGGCTGTTCCGGTGCGTAACCTTTATAAACACCAATCCACATCAGCCAGTTCCAGACACCATAAGCGGCAAACAAAGCCAGTAATGCGATAATTCCTTTTCCTACAAAGCTGTATTTTTCATACAACACGGAGAAAGAAGTAATTCTTGTAGCGTTAAGTTCGGATAATTCCGGAGATTGCTGAAGCTTTACCAACTGACGGATCTTCAATAGCAACCAGAATAAAAGTCCTGCAATAGCTATTAAAGAAGCAATCATGATTTTAGAATTCAACTGCTGCGCTTTTGCTGCTTCTACAGCCGCCATATTATCCGCAGCACCTGCTCCCTCTGCATTGTCTGCCACAGCTTCTTCCTTTGGAGGATCTGTAGTATAAGCCAAGATATCATCTATATCTTGCTCAGAAAGACTTGGAAAAGCAAGCATCTCGGTTTTATTGAATTTTTCAAAAACCTCATTGGCATATTTATCACCTGATGCTCTTAAAGCTTTATTATCTTTAATCCATTTGTGAAGCCAATCTGTGTCAAGATTTTGTTCTTTTTTTAATCTGTCCACTACACCGCCAAGTGCCGGTCCAATAACTTGTTTATCCAATGCGTGACAAGCCGTACAGTTTGTCTTGAACAAATCTTGTCCTTTCTTTGGATCGCCTTGTGCATAAACAGAAGCGCCGGTTGATAACAATAAACTAATTGCTATCAGACCCTTTTTGTAATGCTTTCTCCAACTAATCATTTATATAATCTTGGGTTAGTAAATTTGTATTGAGTTTACATTCAACTCCGCAAAAATAGTACTTTAACAAAAATTAAGAAGACCTATTTGTATGGATTTTCTCATTTCCGTATAATTTGTAACTATTCTAAATAACAGGATTTGTGTTTCGTTCAATTTATTTTAAATTTGCTGAAAAAATATTTTAAATGAACAATCTTCTTAGGCTACTCATAGTATCGTCATTATTCTTTTTTTACAAGATTGATGCTCAATATGTTGTAAAAAAAGACACCCTTTCCGGAACAGAGCTTTCCATATCGATGGATGACAGAATTAATAGTGCATTGGAAAAAATTGAAGGCAATTGTAATAGAATTTCTGATGCACCTGTTAAAACCCCTCAAAAAATTTTAGTGCCTACTAGAGAACTTACTAATGCTGAAGTTTGCAGAAAAAATCCAAAGATTATGGGATTCAAAATTCAGGTTATTACAGTTAAAAGTAATGAAGAAGCTAGAAAAATAGCAACAGAATTCAGAAATAACTTCAGAAGCCTGAAAGTGGAAACAGATGCATCACTGAGACCCAATTATAAAATCCTTGCAGGAAGCTACTTTTCGAAACAAAGCGCTGGAGATGATTTGAGAAATGTCAAAAGAATATATCCCAGCGCTACTGTAATACCTTACGCTGTTTTTTGTGTTGAAGCAAAATAATTATGAAACGATAAATAATAAATAAAAAATTCCGCATTTCTGCGGAATTTTTTATTTGTAAAACGTTGTTAAAAACTGGTAAAACTCATCAAGCCTGTAAAAATTATTGAATCCAAGGTAAACTGTCATCATCATAAGCACTCCGTATAAAATGCTCAGAGGAAGGTTTTTGTCTCGATAATTATAAAACAACCAACCTATCAAAAGTGGATAAACAAAAACGAAATGTCCGCCGTAAATATAGGACGTATGAAGTCCAAATTTCAGCACACAATGGATTAAAATATCGATTGAAAAAGAAATCACAAGAATCCAAATCAACTTATTTTTATAATTTTTGACAACACTCAAAATCACTATTAATAAAATCAATCCAATAAAAATATATGGAATCGCTGATGTGTAAACATCCATAAAAAGCGCTTTGTAATAAAAGGTTTTATCCTTTGTATGATAATCGCGGATTTCGTAGTTAGAAAACAAAACATTACCACCAAAAAACCAAGAGATAATCATATCCCAAAGCGGCGTGACTTTAGGTTTTGAAAATTTATCGTATTGCTCTTCCGTCTTGTTTAGGAAGTTCTGGAAATTAAAATCTAGCCTCAGTAAAAATAGAAATGCAAAAATACCTGCAGAGACTGCAATTTTTATAACCGCTATCCCAATTTTTTTCCAGTTCCAAAAGATTTTTTTCTCAAACAAAAACGGAATATAAACTTTGACAATATTGGTAATCGTTAACCCACCGATAAAAATGGAACCCAAAATGCTTGCTCCAAATGAAATCGGTTTTTCTTCGTTGATCTTCTGAGCAGAATAATAATTGAAAATTGAAAGAAATAATAATGTGTAAGTATACGTCTCAGGTGTAAAACTCAAGAGAATATTGGTCACAAACAAGCCGTAGAAAGCTAAAATCAATAGACTTATTTTGAGCGGAAGCTGGATGATATTGTTTAAATATTTGAAAACGGAAACGTTTGCTAAAGCAATCACAACCGTCGATAACAAAGCCAAAACCAATCTGAACACCGAATTATAATGATTTCCCGAAATCCACAACGCAAAATCCCGAATGCAGTCAAAGAAATAATTGGACAAAGGATGTCTCTCAAAACCGCCACCAGTCTGAACAATCGCTCTATTATCAAAACTGAAGTAAGCATCCCACGGAATTCTGTCGTCATAAATGATTCGGAAATTCTCTGCAATAAACCAGGCATTAGCACCATAAAGAACGACGAAAAATAAGAAAATAAGAACCTCAGATTTAGTAGTAGGAAAAATGATTTTCAGGATGGATAGAGTTTTATTCAGGAATTTCAAGGGTCTAATATTTCTGCAAAAATAATGTTTAATCTATAACCTTAAAATCAATTTTCTAAAAGCACAATTAAAATACGAGGAAAAAAGTTTCGAAATTATACAAATGGTCTGATTTGCTAAGCGCAGTGGTCTAACTTCCTACATGAATGCATACATATTCACTTTACAGGTTTTATGCAAATAGCCTGTTTGAAGTTTTATTAAATCATAATTTTGGAATGGTGACGCTTTTACGAACTACAAGACAATTGACTACAACCTGTCTGATTATCATATTTTGAAGGCCGTTTCTGATTGAACTGTGGGAAACGGTTTTCGTAAGGGTTTTCCAACGCTTCTTTCAGCTCAAAAAACCTTTCGTAATAGTCCTGTTCCGCATCCTGAATCGCTTCGAATAAAAGATAATTTCTTAGAATAAATTTCGGATTGGTTTTGGACATTAATTCTAAAGACTCCGTTTCTGAGATTTTATTTTTAAGTTTTCTTGCTTGATATTTTTCGATGAAATTTGAAAGTCTATTCAGCTCATTTTCATTCAAGTTTCGATAAAAAGAATTAGAAAAATCATCGATTTTGATATCTAAAACAGCCTTTTCAAGACTTTGAAAAAACAAAGTATAATCCAGATTAAGATCTTGCATCAGTTGCTGCCAATCGGTAAAAAAGCGCTCATCTTCCTGTAAAACCTCATCGAGACCAAATTTGTTGGCTAGCATTTTGTCGTGATCTGTCCAGAATTTCTTGCCATAATTATCAAGAATTTTTTCCAGAGCATCCGCATCATTAACCAACGGAAAAATAGCGTTCGCCAACGTTGCCAGATTCCAGTGAGAAATCTGTCCTTGTTTTCCGAAAGCATATCTTTTACCAGGCAAATCCGTCGTGTTGGGTGTGAACTCCAAATCATAACCATCCATCATAGAAAAAGGTCCGTAATCAATCGTCAGTCCAAGAATAGACATATTATCGGTATTCATCACCCCGTGAACAAAACCGACGCGATACCAATCGATTATCATTTTCAAAGTTCTGTCACAAATGGCTTGAAACCAATCAATGTATTTGTTGGGATTATTTTCAGAATTAACTTCCGGATAAAAATTTTCAATCGTATAATCCGCTAATTGTTTCAATAAATCGGTTTGATTTCTAGCAGACAACAATTCAAAATGTCCGAAACGAAGAAAAGATTCGGCCGTTCTTACCACAACTGCTCCTTGTTCTTTTTGCGGATTCCCAGAATATTGAATATCTCTGATAACATCTTCACCAGTTTTTGAAATGCTCAAAGCTCTGGTTGTTGGAATACCGAGATGAAACATCGCCTCACTCATCAAATATTCCCGGATTGATGACCGGAGAACTGCCCTTCCATCTGCATGTCTGGAATAGGGTGTTGCGCCCGCTCCTTTCCACTGGATTTCGGTTTGATGATTTTCATTGATGATTTCGCCGGCATAAATCGCTCTTCCATCGCCTAATTGTCCTGCCCAATTCCCGAACTGATGCCCGGCATAGGCCGTTGCATAAGTCCTGACATTACTAGGAAGATTTTGAGCAACTAAAAAATCTTTATCATTTTCTAAAGCACCCAAACCGATTTCCACGGATAAATTTTCATTAAAATCTATCAGTTTCGTATTGTCAAATTTCGCGGGTTTTATAAAACAGAAAAGAACTTCTGGAGTTTGCCTCTGCATTGTATTTTCGGAAAAATCGCCGGGGAATTTCTGAGTAAAATTTTGGTTAATATTCTTAAGATTCATAATCAAAAATCCCGTCTTCTAATGAGACGGGAATTATTTATTTATTAAAATCAATATCTTCAGAAGCATTAATGGCTTCATTAGAATTATCTTCTTTTTTCACGGGTTTATCCGGAACAACTTTTGGTGCATTTTTCAGTTCATCTATAGTTTGTAAGCCGCCGTCATCTCCGTAGCCCCCTCTCAGACTGGTTAGATCTGAACAACTTCCCGTCCAATTGGTGGGTTTTATAAATTTTTCTTCAGGCTTTATGTTCAATGCTTTATCTGCAAAAACCTTTTTCATGTAAATTGCCCAGATCGGAAGTCCCATTTTAGCGCCTTGTCCTTCTCCGGTGCTGTAGAAGTGGGTTGCTCTATCTTCCCATCCTACCCAAACACCTGTTGCCAGCTTGGGAACAATACCTATAAACCAACCATCTGAATTTTTCTGTGTGGTTCCGGTTTTACCTGCGATTTCAACAGTTGCAGGAATCCCCTGTCTTCTCAGTTCTCCGGAAGCCGTTCCAAACTCTGCCACACCCTTCATCAAATCGATCATAGTATAGGCATACATTTCGTTCATGACTTCTTTCACCACCGGTTTCACCTCTTTTATGACACGGCCATTGGCGTCTTCAATCCTCCAAATCATTTCCGGTTTGGTATAATTTCCAAAGTTGGCAAAAGTACTATAAGCACCGAGCATTTCATAAATTGTAATGTCAGATGTACCCAACGCCATTGGTAAATAAGAATCTATCGGATCTGTAACCCCAAGATCTCTAGCCAGCTGAATAATGTTTTGCGTTCCTACTTTTTCGGCAAGACGCAATGCTACAGGGTTTTGAGACTGAGCCAAAGCTTCTTTCAAGGTTAGCATACCTCCTCTTCCTGGAACACGGTAATTACCATTTACGAAAGTGTCGTTAGAAACTGTAGAACACGGTGTCATTCCAAGATGCATAATCGCTGTCGCATACACAAAAGGCTTAAAGGTTGATCCAACTTGTCGTTTTCCTTGCTTCACGTGGTCATACTGAAAATGTTGCCAGTTGATACCGCCCACCCAAGCTTTGATATCTCCTGTTGCTGGTTCCATAGACATCAGTCCGGCCTGCGCAATTTGCTTATGATAGCGGATAGAATCCCAAGGAGACATTTCTACCTCTTCCTCTCCCTGCCAAGTAAATCTTGTGGTTTTTACCGGTTCGTGGAATTCCATCAGAATAGAATCTTCCGGCATTCCTTCGGCTTTCAGCTGCTTATATCGCCCGGTTCTTTTAACGGCAGACATCATTAGATCATTGATCTGTGACTTGGAAAGATTGTAGTAAGGACGGTTCGGGTTGCGCTTCATTTCACTGTCAAAGTTTCTCTGAAGATTGGTTAAATGTTCCTTAATAGCTTCCTCTGCATATTTCTGCATTCTGGAATCTAAAGTCACATAAATTTTAAGTCCATTCTTATAAAGATTGAGATCTTTGCCGGTTTCCTTTTCATATGCATCTAGGTACTGCTGAATTTCTTTTCTGAGATAGAATTTATAATAAGCAGAATACCCTTCTTCTACCGTTTTCACTTCGTGATAATCTACAGAAACAGGTGACGCAACAGCTTTATCATATGTTGAATTATCAATATAGCCTGTGTCCAGCATCTGCTTCAGTACAACATCTCTTCTCAATTTTGCTTTTTCCGGGTAACGGTAAGGGTTGTTTTTTCTCGGATTTTCCAACATTGCTACAAAAGTTGCAGCTTCCGGTAATGTTAATTGGCTAGTAGACTTATTAAAATAAACTCTTGAAGCCATCTCAACACCTTTGGCGTTGAAAAGAAAATCGAACTTATTGAAATATAATGTGATGATCTCTTCTTTAGTGTATCGCTTTTCCAGACTTACCGCCACACTCCATTCCTTAAGTTTCTGAAATGCTCTCTGAAATTTGTTTTGAGAAGCCTGACCTGTAAAAAGCAACTTTGCTAGCTGCTGAGTAATCGTGGAACCTCCGCCTCTTTCGCCACGGAAAAATATGGCTCTTGCAACAGATTTTAGATCAATCCCAGAATGTTCTTTGAAACGCTCATCTTCTTTTGCCTGTAATGCATAAACAAGATAAGGCGGAAGCTGGCTGTATTTAACCGGTTTGGTTTTTTCTTTTTCGAATTTACCAAGCAAAACATTATCAGATGAATAAATCTCCGATGCAACAAATATATCCGGATTTTCCAATTCCTTCACATCCGGCATATCTCCCACAAAACCCTGAGAAACCGCAAAAAATAATGTGGAAATCCCCAAAACTACTGCAAAAAATGCAACCCAGACAATCTTGATCCATTTCTTGATGTTAGAGTTGGATTTTTTCTTTTGCGGAAGCGGAAAAGTTTTATTTTCAGATTTTTTATTTTCCATTGATGAATTAAGGCTTTACATTTTGAATTTTAATTCCTAGGTCTTCTATTCCCGGTAAAACATTGCGTCTCATAGCTTGAGTTACTTTTACCGAATACTTTCCATTCTGAGGAAACCTATAATTGAGCTTATATTGAAATAATGCTTCTTTAGTTTCTCCAAAACCAGTTCCCAGCCATTCTCCGTTTGGTTTGGCAAGAACATAGTTAAGCGTATCCTTTGAAATCACTTTTTTATTATGCTCGATGCTAGCTATCAGACGGATATTGCTGTACGGATAATCATTGTTATTTCTTATTATAAAAATAAGATTTTTCTGATTTTGAAAATCGTTGATATTAAAATCAAAATTCTGTATTTTCTTTTTATCCCATTTGCTATCTATATCGTTTACGAAAGTATTCTCATTAGCGTTTGTACAGGAAACCAATGATAATAGAAACATTAAAACAGCAGTTATTCTAAGCATTACCTTCATTTTTAGGCGGCATTTTCTTTTTCGCTTTTTTGAACGGTTTTTTATGACTTTTATTTTCCGTTTTCTGATTCGGATTCTGGTTCTGATTTGGATTTTTATTTTCTACAGGTTTTGCAGCAGCATTATTATTTTGAGCAGTTTTTTGTTTATTAGAACGGTTTCTGTCATTCTGCGGCTTTTGTGGACGGTTATTTTGCGGTTTCGACGGAACATTACTTCTATTTTCGTTCTGTCCTTTTTCATCATTCTGCTTTGGTCCTTTATCCCTGCTTCTGTCCTTATTAGACTTATTGGGTCTTCTGTTTTTCTTCTCAAAACGGTCTACACTGTTTTCCTGAATCAAATCAGAAGTCACCATTTTGTTTTCAATCACTTTCAGATCTTCGAGAGCCGGTGCTTTTTCTCCTTTTTTATTGATAGATATCAGCTTCTTAACCTCGAAAATATCCAGATCATACCACGCCATAGAATTTTCTACATAAGCAAACCACATTTTCTTTTTGAAGACGTCAATCTTTATACAAAATGCTTTTCCTTTTTCAGTTTGCAAAACCGTGCTGGATGAGGGAAAATCTTTGAGCACATCCAGATAACTATCTAGTTCATAATTAAGACAGCATTTTAGCTTTCCGCATTGTCCCGCTAATTTTTGAGGATTGATACTCAGCTGCTGGTATCTAGCCGCATTTGTATTCACAGAACGAAAATCCGTAAGCCACGTGGAACAGCAAAGCTCTCTACCGCATGACCCAATGCCGCCTACTTTTGCAGATTCCTGACGAAATCCGATCTGTTTCATATCAATTTTTGTACGGAATGTGCCTGCGTACTCTTTGATAAGCTGACGGAAATCTACTCTGCTATCCGCAGTATAATAAAAAGTGATCTTTGACCCATCGCCCTGATACTCGACATCCGTAATTTTCATTTCCAGATTTAGTCCATAAGCAATTTTACGCGCATCAATTTTGATGTTATTTTCCTTTTTTCTTAATTCCTGCCAGGTTTCTATATCTTTCTGATTCGCTAATCGATAAACTTTCAGGGAATGATCTTCAGGAAAATTCTTTTTTTTCATCTGGATTTTCACCAGTTCTCCGGCAAGGCTCACGACACCAATATCGTGTCCATGGCTCGATTCTACAGCAATGATACTACCAATATGTAATGGCAGATTATTTACATTTTTATAATATAATTTGCGGTCATTTTTAAAACGGACTTCAACATATTCCGAAACTTTTGATCCGGATGGACTGATGTCTGAAAGCCAGTCAAAAACACTTAATTTATAACTATTACCACAGGTATCTACACTACTGCATCCGTTGGCGCTCTTGGTACCGCAGGAATGGGAAGAATCGCCGGATGTTTTACATCCACAACTCATATTTATTTTATTTTAATAATTGCAAAGTTAATATAATTTTTATTTAAGCTTACCGAATATATTTTTTAAAAAAACTTTTTTGTTAATTTTAAGTTAATACAGTGTTAATATTGATAATATAACAATAAAATAAGCATTTGAATAACTATTACATAAATAACAATTTGCCTCTTTATTATGGTTTGCATCATAACGTTTAAAATTAAACTAAAATTAAATAGTCGCTAATATACATCATAAACAACTGATTTATAACATTTTTGTAATCACCTAAAACTAAACAATTATTCACAGAATAGCAATGTTTAACTTTTTTTAATAATTTTTATAGTTATTATTAAAATAATTATAAATTTGGAACATTAATAATAATTATATGAGAAAAATTTTAGTATCCATGGCATTGGCTGCCGGTATGATGGCTTACGCAGGAGGATTCCGAGTGTCTCTTCAGGGTGTTAAGCAGCTGGCAATGGCACATACCAGCGCACACGCAGAGGATGCGAGTGTTGCATTCTTCAATCCTGCCGGTATTTCTTTTATCCCGGCAAAGCTTAGTGTTGCTGCAGGAGGATTTGGTGTTTCTAATAAAATTACTTACCAAAATACCAGCACATTGCAACAGACAGAAACGGACAACCCGCTGGGAACACCGATTTATGCAGCAATAGCTTATAAGATGATGGATAATGTTTCCATTGGTTTTAGTTTTTCTACACCTTTCGGAAGCACCATAGAATGGCCAAGCGCTTGGGAAGGCAAAGAAATCGTTCAAAAACTGGAACTGAAAAGTTATTTCTTCCAACCAATGGTTTCTATAAAGTTGGCACCTTGGGCTTCTTTTGGAGCAAGTTACATCTATGCCAAAGGAAAAGTGGACTGGACAAAAGCTCTGACTCAATACGGCGGTCAGCTCAATCTTTTAGATGACACCGCTTCAGGACACGGTTTCGGTTTTGGTTTCTATTTCCAGCCGGATAACAAGTGGGATGTCAGCTTAGCGTACAGATCGCCGGTCGATATGAAGGCAAAAGAAGGAAAGGCAACGTTTATGGTTCCGTCTTCTCTTTACACAAACTTAAATTTAGTAAGCACTGCTGGAGTTGACAATTTTAAGGCAACTTTACCTTTAGTTGATGAGTATACAATAGGTTTAACATACAAGGTGACTCAGAAATGGTTAATCTCTGCTGATTATAATTATCATGGCTGGGAAAGATACAGCAAACTAACATTAGCTTTTGATAAAGCACCTGCAGCTGCAGCTACCAATCCATCTAACCCAACTGTCTTAACATCACCTAAAAACTTTAAGAATTCATCGAGTGTGCGTATCGGAACACAGTATGCGTTTAACGATATGATTTTTGGTAGATTGGGTTGGTATTATGATCAGTCAACTTACGCAGACAAAGATTTTATCTCTGAAACACCTTCTTTTGACAATTACGTTATAACAGGTGGTGTAGGATTTAAGTTCAACAAACTTGGAGTTGATCTTTCCGGAGCGTACGCAATGCCAAAGAGCAGAACATTTAACAATCCTAACCTGAACTTTGCGGGTCAGGCAAAAGCTGATGTATTCTATTTTGGTCTTGGATTATCTTATAACGCATTCTAATATTTGAACTAATTATGAAAAAATTATATATATCAACAGTAGCTGCAACGCTTTTATTAGCTGCGAGCTGTAAGACAGATTTCGAAAACAGTACAGAAGATGTGGTGGTAACATCGGGTGAGGCCAACTTTTCAAAATATATTTCTCTAGGAAATTCTTTAACTGCTGGTTACAGAGATGGTGCACTATATGCGGACGGACAGAACGAGTCTTACCCAAGTATGATTGCTAAACAAATGCAATCAGCTGGCGGTGGAGAATTCAAGCAACCATTGATGCCTGATAATAATGGAGGTTTACTACTTACTCTGCCGACAGGAAATATACAGATAGCAGATACTAAAAGAGTAATTACCGGCTTCAGTGGAGGAACACCTACAATAGCTTTTGCTAATGATAACAAAGCTGCTACTATCAGCAATACTGTATTAACAGGTCCATTTAATAATATGGGAGTTCCTGGTGCAAAAGTATCACATTTGTTAGCTCCTGGTTATGGAAACGTTCAAGGTATTCTTGCTAAAACAGCTAACCCTTATTTTGTTAGATTTGCATCAAGCCCAACAACTTCTGTTATCCAAGACTTTTTAGCACAGAAACCAACATTTTTCAGCTTATGGATTGGAAATAATGATGCTCTTCTTTACGCTTTAGCTGGTGCTGATGATACTGTTGAAAAATTAACTCCAGCAGACCAATTCGGAACCTACTATAATCTCTTGGTATCTCAAATCAAGACTTCTGGAGCGAAAGGTGTAATTGCAAACATCCCAAATGTAACAACTATTCCTTCTTTAACAACAGTTCCTCACAACCCGTTAACAGCAACATTGCTTGGTAAGGGAGATGTAAATGTTGGAAACGCTACGATTGACCAACTAAATAGTAGTTTATATGGACCACTTAATCAAATTTTAACTGCTTTGGGAGCTGCTGACAGAATTAAACCATTATCAAAAACCACAACCAATCCTTTATTGATTTTTGATGAAAACCTTCCTAACCTAGGTAACGCTATAACAACATTTGCATTAGCATCTGGAAACCCACAATTGATGGCGTTAGCACCTTATCTGGGTGCTACCTATGGTCGTGCCAGACAGGCGAAATCCACAGACCTTATTCCTTTGACTACGTCTGCGTCAATTGGTACTGCCGCGACTCTTCCTTCAGGTATCCCAGCTAGTTTAAGCGCAAGAGGTGTTGCGTACCCGTTCGAAGACAAATATATTTTAACAAGCACAGAAGCTACAGCTATTGACACTGCAATTAACAGCTATAATGTTATTATTAAAAAAGCAGCGGACGATAATGGTTATGCTTTTGTAGATGCCAATGCTAAAATGGTCGAATTGAATTCTGCATCTGGAATCCAATGGGATGGCGTAAGATATTCTGCAAAATTTGTAACTGGAGGAGCTTTCTCTCTTGATGGAGTGCATTTAACCGGACGTGGTTATGCTATTATTGCTAATGAATTCCTTAAAGCAATCAATACTAAATACAAATCTAATCTACCAATGATTAGTCCGAATTCTTATTCTGGAGTTACATTTCCTTAATCAGAATTAGATATTATATGACCGTCTCATTAAGTTAATGAGGCGGTTTTTTATTGATAATAAATATATTTTCAAAATATAAAATTTTGATTATTTTTACAAAATGCTTTCAAAAAGAGTCAAATACGCTATCAAAACTTTGCTTTTCCTTAACAGGACAAACAATGCTTCATTATTTTCAGCAAAAAAAATATCAGAGAACGAACGTATCCCGCTCAAATTTTTGGAACAAATCCTGCGTGAACTAAAGCAAAACAAAATTCTCAAAAGCGAAAGAGGCGCTGAAGGTGGCTATACTTTTATGAAAGATCCTGCTGACATCAAAGTTCTGGATGTGATTAGAATTGTAGATGGTCCGGTTGCAATGTTACCTTGCGCATCACTCAATTTTTATGAAAAATGTGCGGACTGCACAGATGAGGCTACCTGCAGCATCAGAAAACTTCTAATCAATGTTCGTGACAGTATGCTTCCAATTTTGGATACAAGCATCGCTGATATGACGAAATCTGAAAAGTTCCCTATCTAAACTATGTTCACAGACGATTATTTTATGAGAATGGCTTTGCAAGAAGCCGATAAAGCTCTTGAGAAAGACGAAGTTCCAATTGGTTGCATCATTGTTTCTAGCGACAGAATCATTGCAAAATCTCATAATCTTACCGAAACGCTGAATGATGTGACTGCTCACGCTGAAATGCAAGCTATAACCTCAGCGGCTAATTTTCTTGGTGGGAAATACTTACAGAATTGTACTTTATATGTGACTTTGGAGCCTTGTGTGATGTGTTCCGGAGCTTTGTCTTGGTCACAAATTTCCAAAGTGGTGATTGGCGCTAGAGATGAGCAAAGAGGTTTTATCAACAAAGGATTATCTCTTCATCCAAAAACCGAAGTTGTGACAGGTGTTTTGGAAAAGGAATGTTCTGAAATCGTAAAAGACTTCTTTAAAAATAAAAGATAACTATAAGTCTTTCCCAAGGTAATACAAACCTTTCAAAGTGTGAAGTTTATCCGCAATATTGATTTTATTAGTCAAAGGTTTATAAACGTGGCTTACACCGCCGGTTGCGATAACGAAACAGTTATCATTAACCTCATCATTAATCCTGTCTATAAAACCTTCTACCATGCCAAGGAAACCGTAAACCATTCCGCTTTGCATACAAGTAATCGTATCCAAACCTAGAACAGATTTCGGTTTTACCAATTCGATTTCCGGGAGTTGGGCGGTTCCTTTTATCAAACTATTGAGTGAGGTCACAATTCCTGGCGCGATTATAACGCCTACAGTTTCTCCATTCTCTGTAAGACAACTTGCTGTGAGCGCAGTTCCAAAATCCAAAATGATTTTTTTATTTCTCGGATATAGATTATGCGCCGCAACAAGATTTGCATAGATATCTGTCCCCATCTGTTTGGACTTTGGAATCACTCCAGATGGCGTATTTCTATCAACAATTATCGCAATTTTATTATGAATTTTCTTAATCGAACTCGCTACCACTTTCGTCAATTGTGGAACTACAGAACCAATAATGACTTTATCAATCTTATCAATCTCGATTTTATAAGTCTGATAAAGCATCAGAATCTGAACAAAAAGTTCATCCGTAGTTTTATAAGGTTTGGTATTAATAACCCAAGAGATGTCGCAATTGTCATCATCAAACAAACCGAAGCGGATATTGGTATTTCCTATATTGATTACAATGGAATTCATTTTTTGATTTTTTGTCCGAAGTCCGATGCTGGAAGACGGAAGTTTTTTACCTATAGACTATAATATTTTTATTGAAATCTTCTGACTTCTGATACCCATCTTCTGACCCTTATTTCACTTCCAGATAATTATCCTGAGGATTAACATCAGCTAATCTTTGGCTGAAATCTATTCCCATTGCTGCTATCTGAGATTTGGTATAAGGTATTGTAAAACTGTACTCCTGCTGTGTCCAAGCCCAGTAAGGTAAAGTCTGAATATTACCGTAGATATCTTTCGTTTTCCAAACTCTGGTCAAGTTCAACGGAATATTATAATTGATAACTTTTTTATCTTTTGTCAAAATACTGAAGTCAATAGGCATTGGGACACCACCTTTATTCACCAAAGTAATCGTTGTAGATTGCGGGTCATATTTCACATTCTTGATGCCGTAATCAATAGTTTTTGTCATATTAATCCAATAATGCTGGAACCATTTCAAATCCATCCCCGAAACCAATTGTGCAATGTGGATAAAATCTCTTTCCGTGGGATGTTTCATCGCCCATTCGTCGTAATATTTCAGCATAATTTTGCTGAGATTTTCTTCGCCCACGATGTAACCCAACTCTATTAAAAATGTTTCTCCTTTGATATAACTTGCATAAGTATAAGCTGTTCCGTTGTCGTGATGATCACCTAACCAAACTGCAGGTTCCTCTTTTCCGGATTTAGCAAAGTTAGCATAAGCTTTCAAAGCTCCAACAAAAGGATTGGGCTGTGATTCTTTTGGCGGGAACAGTCTATAGGACACAAAATCTTCCGCATACTGCGTAAATCCTTCATCCATCCAAGGTCTCACACTTTCATTAGTTGCTAGCATCTGCTGAAACCAAGAGTGCGCCCCTTCGTGAAACATCAAACCAGAAAGTCCTTCCAACGAAGTAGCTTCACCCAAAACCATTGTACACATTCCATATTCCATACCGCCATCACCACCTTGGATGAAGGAATAACTTGGCCATTTGTAACGTCCAAAAGTTGCATTCATCAACTGGTAATATTTTGTGATGTATGGTTTCATTTCTGACCAAAATTTTGTCTTTTCAGATTTTTGATAAACCAAATAAACTTTTGGCCCATCCAAAATCGGGAAACTCTCCACCGAATAATCTCTGTCTGCTGCCCAAGCAAAATCCAAAATATTTTTCGCTGTCCATTTCCAAGTGACTTTGTTAGAAATATCTTGTTTTATAGCTGCATTGCTGTCATAACCTTTCACTTCCGTTGGGTTTTCCAGATTTCCTCCAGCTCCGATGACATAATTTTTATCGATTTTGATATTCACTTCGTAATCAGAAAACGGCGCGTGAAATTCTCTTCCGACATAATCAAACGCAGCCCAACCGTCATAATCGTATTCAGCGATTTTTGGATACCATTGTGTCATTGTCATATCAACACCTTCGCGGTTATTTCTTCCGGCTCTTCGGATTTGCATTGGGATATTGGCGTC
>DLND01000034.1:0-15599 GCA_002476905.1 Flavobacteriales bacterium UBA7519 | reverse complement strand
TGGAAGAATTTGGTTTGATTGATTCTGCTAAGAAAACCTTCATCACAGTCCCCTGAATTTCAAACTTCAAATCTTTCCCATTCTGCTTTATCCAACGGATATTCTGTGCGCCTTCTTCATTTTTAGGAATTTCTGACAATCTGGAAACCACTGTATTCCCTACTCTTTTCGCCAATCTTCCGTCTGCATTTACGCCTTGAGACTGCACACGCTGATCCATCATAGAACCTGGCTTGAAGGCGTTCCAATACAAATGGAAATAAGCGACTTTCAACTCGTCTGGCGAATTGTTTCTATAATCTAAAGTTTGTTTTCCTTGATATGTGAAATTAGCAGCATCCACATCAATATCCATTTTATATTTGGCATATTGTTGATAATAAGGATTTTGCTGAGCCAACGAAAAGAAAGAGAAAAGAGCGAAGACTAAAGAGAATTTCAGTTTTTTCATAGATTTATTTTTAATGAGAAAGCTTTTTGCTTTCAACCCTGTCAGAGTTTTGAACTCTGACAGGGTTTCTATTTTAATTTCCTCAAAAATACTAAGTTTTTGTTGAATGGCAAGTGGAAGGGCGTGGAAGGTTGAGTTAATAGTTATAAAACTTTAAAAGTAAAAAATTCATCTTCAATTCAATTTTGTAATTTTGCGGAATGTTTTATAGAAGAAAAATTATATTAGGAATGTTAGAGGTTTTTGGAAATGAATTAGAAAAAATTCGTTTACAGAAACTACTGTTTTTGTTAAGTAAAAATCAGATTAAACCTGAATACGATTTTATCCCATATAAATATGGATGTTATTCTTTTTCAGCTAATGCAGACTTAACCGCAATGGTAAGACAAGGAATATTACTAGAATCAGAGGCTAATTTTGCTAAAAATGATGAAGTTGAATATTTTAAAGCTTTAAAGCTTAGTGACCAAAAAAAAATCCAAGAATTAAAAGAATCATATGGGAAAATGAATGCAAATTCTCTTATGAAACATACTTATATTAATTTTCCTTTCTGGGCAATCAAAAGCTTAAAAGCAAAAGAAATATTAGATGAAAAATATTACGAAAAAGTTTTAAATGCAATTCCCAAATCTGAGAAAACCACCTTATTCACAATTGGTTATGAAGGAATATCTTTGGAAGAATATTTAACACGATTAGTTAGAAATGATGTAAAAATTCTAATTGATGTTAGGAGGAATCCGCTAAGTATGAAATTCGGATTTAGCAAAACTTTACTTCAAAGATATTGTAATGCTTTAGATATTGAATATTTACATTTTCCAGAAGTAGGAATTGAATCTGATAAAAGGCAAGAGCTGAATAATCAATCAGACTATGACAAATTATTTGAAAATTACAAAGAATGCAATATTCCAAATACTTTAGAAACTCAAAATAAAATTTTAGATTTGTTAAAATCAAAAAAAAGAATTGCGTTAACTTGTTTTGAAGCAGATATTTGTCAATGTCATCGTAAACATTTAGCAGAAGCACTACATTCAAACCAAAGCTTTTCTTTTGATGTAAAACACATTTGAAAATGCCAAAAACTAAAGTACTAATAACCGTTAAAACATATCCTGCAATTTCAACTAAATATGACGAATTAGTTTGCACTGCAGGTTTCTTAGAAGATGGAACCTGGATAAGAATTTATCCTATTCAATTTAGAAAAAAGTCTTTTGAAGAACAATACAAAAAATATGATTGGATAGAAATTGACCTCATTAAGAATAAAGAGGATAAAAGAAAGGAAAGCTATAGACCTATTTCCTACGATACGGAAATAAAAATTTTGGAACATTTAGACACCAAAAGTAATTGGTTGCTTAGAAAAGAAATTGTTCTTAAAAATAAAATTTATACTGATTTAAAAGAATTAATTTCCGAAGCGAAAGATACAACAGTAATGACTTCCCTAGCAGTTTTCAAACCAACAGAAATTATTGATTTTACTATTGAACCTGTAGAAAGAGAATGGAACAAAAATAAACTTGAATCTCTTAGAGTCCAAAGAAGTAGTCTGTTTGAACAAGAAGATGAGGATTTATTTGAAGTTGTAAAAAAATTACCTTACAAATTCTCATACAAACTACTAGATTCTAAGGGTCAGCAAAGTAAAATGATGATTGAAGATTGGGAGATTGGAGCACTTTTTTGGAAAAGACTTGCTCACTTTGAAGGCGATGAAAAAGCAGCAACTGAATACGTTAAAAAAGTATACTTTGAAGATTTTGCAAAAACTAAAGATTTATATTTATTTTTAGGAACATCAAAACTTCGTCATTTTACAAGTAAAAATCCATTTATGATTATTGGAACTTTTCATCCAAAAATTGAACATCAACTTAGACTTTTTTAAGAAGTAAATTCTAATTTATCCTAAAAACCGGATAAAGACGATGCGTTTTCTCGTAATACTCCGAATGTTTGTAAACCCAATCCAATTGCGCTTGTCCGTCTTCCGCAAATTTTGAATTGATGGATTTTTCCATTTCGAAAGCAGTTTTCAAAGCTTTGTTATTTTTTAGAAGTTGGCTCGCTGTATCTTCGAAAACATAAGCCGAATAATATTCTTTCTGACCGAGAATCGCATCAAAGAAATTCCAGTTGAAATAAGAATCCACCGCTTCCGGTTCCAAAGTTTCTAAAAGGAATTTAACACCGTCTTGATTGAGCGGAACCAGGAAATCTCCAGCTCGGAATTTGGTTTTCCCGGATTCTTTGGTTACAAATGTGTCGTAATGCAGATAATGACCTTCGTAAGGATTCGGAACGGTTTTGAAATCTTTGATTCTGTATTGTTCAACTGTAATCGTAGAATCTTGTTTTATTGGAATCATTTTGATTTGGTTGAGTTTCAGTAAATCAATGACTTTCCACTCGGATTGGGGGATGACGTAATATTTTGGAATCGTGATTTCTTTTGCCGGAACGTAAGTATTGTAGAATTTGACAGGCTTTGAAAACTTGGCGTTTCTGTCGTACCAAAGTCTGGTTTTTCCGGATACATCGCTTGGTTTATATTTGGCTTCAAAACCTTTGAAATCGATAGTTTCATATTTTGTAGAATCGAGTTTCCAAGCCAGAGCATATCGGTTCCCGACTTTGTATTGTTTCAGATTTTCGGCTCGTTTTTGCTGAATGGTTTTATAATTTTCACCGATATAATTCAGGTTGTCAACCATATAATCATAAGTCACTTTCACTCGGTCTTTGTAAGGTTTCAGCATATGCGTTTCCACAACCGTCCCGATGGAATTGAATAAAGTCGTGTAACCCGTCGCATATCTCGGTGAATCCACAAAAGCAGGAAAACCACCATCCGGAACATCACCGTGAATGTTGACATAAGGAACAGAAATCACACCTTTTTTCTCCATATTTTTCAGAATTGTTCTCTGCATTTCGTCATTGAAATAATTGCCGAGAACATTTCCCAAACGTTCTTTATTCGTTGAAATATAAGTGAAAGTATATTGATAATCTGCACCGTTGCTCACGTGATTATCAATAAAAACATCCGGTTTCAGCCATTGGAAAATCTGCTGAAAACTTCTGGAATTTTTTGAATCTGTTTTGATGAAATCCCGGTTCAAATCATAATTCCTAGCGTTTCCTCTGAAACCATATTCTTCCGGACCGTTTTGATTGGCTCTGGAGAAACTTCCTCGATTCATCATTCCGCTGATGTTGTAACTGGCGATTGCTGTGAAAATGACATTTTTTGGAGCTTTGATTTTTCCAGTTGCTAAATCTCTCATTAACATCATCGTTGCGTCAATTCCGTCCGGTTCGCCGGGATGAATCCCGTTATTGACAAACAACACCGATTTCCCTTTTCTCGCTTCTTCGAAACTTTTTCCTGATGGATTGAAAATCACAACATCGATTGGAGCGCCGTTGTCATCTTCGCCTTTAGTTTCGTAACTGATTGATGGATATTGTTTTGATAATTCCTGATAGAATTTTCGCATCTCATCAAAAGTTGTGGTTTGGTTGCCATTGCCTTTTTCATAAGGTGTAAGCATCTGAGATTGAGCAAAAGCAGAAATGAGGATGAAGAGAATGGAGAGATTTTTCATAGTACAAATGTAAAGAATCAGTTTTTATGAATCACAACTTATATAAACATTGACTAATTCTCACGACTTATTAAAAAATTACATTTTTAAAGCATTAATATAATATATTTTTAATAAATTAGTAAATTGTTTTAAAACTTCAAAAGCTAAAACATAAATGACCCCATATGAAAAAAACTGAAATATTTGGTGCAGAATATTATGCTTATCTAGATGATATAATCTGGTATGTAAAGCAAAACAACGGAACATCATCTGATGCAGAAGATCTCTATCAAGATGCACTGATTGTATTGTTGGAAAAGCTTAGTCAGGACAATTTTCATTTATCTGCTTCGCTTAAAACTTACATTTTTGCTATATGCAAAAACCTTTGGCTAAAAAAATTAAGACGTGTAAAGACCATTGTGAATTGGGAGCATATAAACCAAAGTGATTTTTTTGAAGAAATATCCGATGATATCGAAAAGGAAAAATCTGAAAAGGAAAAAATAGATGCCTTTTTTCTAGAGATCACGGATCATTGCAAAGAACTTATAGAAGAATTATTTCTAAAGTCTGCCACTCTGGATGAAATTCAGAAAAAATACAACTATGCAACGAAACATAACTTAAGCAACCAGAAGTACAAATGCATGCAACAAATTAAAAGATATAGAGAAAAGAACATCGAAAAATAATTTTTTACATCTGATTATCAATCATTTGCAAACAAATTTTATTTTATTGCAATTTAATGGGTGATTTTAAAATCTGAACTGGTATTAATATAAAAATATCATTTAATAATTTTAAAATTCAGCAAAATGAAAACAAAATCAATTTTAGTAGGCGCAATTGCATTAGGAGCTTTTACAATGACATCGGCAAAAACTTTTTCAAGCTTAGGAACGGGAAATGATTTAAGAACAAACCTAACTAATTCTTCATCGGAAAAATTAACATCCGACTCTACTTGCGGAACAGGAACTCACGGTGGAGGAAATGCTGCGGATGCTAAAACGAAAGATGCCAAATGTGGGGACAAAAAAGCTACCGGTAAAGCAAAAGACGGAAAATGCGGCGATGGTAAATGTGGAGACAAAAAAGCGAAAGGCAAAACAAAAGATGGAAAATGTGGTGATGGTAAGTGCGGAGACAAAAGTAGCAAAAAGGCTAAAAAAGCAACTGCTGCCAAATAATTCGATTATCTATTAACCGCAAGTAACAATCGGGATTCTTACTAAGAGTTCCGATTGTATCTTAAATTCACTTAATCAAGCAGCTATGATAGGAATTGGTTATCGGAAAGATTTTTCGGATGCGTTTTTAGAAAGCTCTATTCTTAAACCCGATTTTATAGAGGTAGCACCCGAAAATTGGATGGAAATTGGCGGTTTTTGGAAACAGCAATTAAAAAAAGCTGTTGAAAGATACCCATTATTTTGTCACGGATTGTCCCTTTCTGTAGGAAGTCTTGAAGGAATAGATATAGGCTTCGTAAAAAAAGTAAAACAATTTTTAGAAGATTTTCAGGTTTCTGTATATTCTGAGCATCTCACATTTTCTAAAGTAGATAATGCTCATTTATATGATCTTTTACCTATACCCTTCACGCAGGATGCTATAAACCGGGTTGTTGAGAATATCAAGCAGGTTCAGGATCTATTAGGCAGAAGATTAATCTTAGAAAACGGAAGTTATTATACAGTTTTAAAAGCCGAAATGTCGGAAGAAGATTTCATTAATGAAATTGTGAAGCGTAGCGATTGTGAATTGCTTTTGGATGTTAATAATGTATATGTAAACGCATTCAATCATCGATACAATGCAAAAAATTTCATCACAAAAATGCCTTTGGATAGAGTAAAATATATTCATATGGCAGGGCATCTTAAGGTAAACGAAAATCTGATTATTGATACGCACGGAAGCAAAATCATAGATCCGGTTTACGAATTGTTTGAATTTACAATGAGAAAGCTGAAACGAGACATTCCGGTTCTATTGGAAAGAGATTTTAATATCCCCGAACTTTCTATTTTGCAAGCTGAAATAGATGCTTTGAGGAAAATCAAGAAAAATGCTTTAAAAAAATCTAAAAATGTTGCTCTCCCAAACTGATACATTTGCTCTTCAGCAAGATTTGGGTCTTTATTGCAGAACTGGTTTAGAAGCGCCTAAAACCAGCAACCAAGAAAACACACCAGAATACAGAAGAATAGTTTTTAGCATTGTAAAAGACACCTTGAAAACCGCTTTCCCAATTGCTCGAAAATTTGTGGGGAAAAAGAAATGGAAAAAATTGGTTCATCATTTTTTTGCCAATCACAAATGTAAAACGCCACAAGTCTGGAAACTACCATCAGAACTATGTGACTTTTACAGAGAAAATCCGTTTCCATTTAAAAAACAATTTCCTTTCTTATTAGAGCTTTTACAGTTCGAATGGCTTGAGATAGAAGTTTTTATGATGGAAGATGCTGATATTCCTAGGTTTGTGCCTGAGTCAACATCTAAACAAAAAATACTTGTTGGGAATCCTGAAATAAAAATTTTAGGCTTGCAATATCCTATTCATACAAAAAAAACCAAGGATATTACAGAAGCAGATATAGGTGAATATTTTGTAACCATCCATAGAAACAATATTGATAAGCAAGTATATTTTAATGATTTGTCGTATCCATTTATAGAGATGCTCATACAGCTCAATGAAGAAAACATTACTTTGAAAGAACTAGAAAAAGTTTATTCCAAATATGAAAATGACAAAACTATCGCCAAGAAAATAACTGCAGAGTTTGTTGCCTTTGCCATAGAAAACAACCTTATTTTAGGTTATAAATAATTAAATTGATAAAAATGCTGAAAAAATTAGAACTATTACTAAACAAATTACAAGATGTGCCTTTATTAGCTATAAGATTGGCGTTGGCTTACGGATTTTATGAACCCGCCATGAAAAAACTTCAGGATATCCATGCCATTGGGGATTGGTTTGCAAGTCTTAACATTCCCGCACCATATTTCCAGGCTTATCTTGCGACGGGAACAGAAATTCTGGGTGTTATTTTATTAACTTTAGGACTTTTTACAAGAATCATTTCCTTTCCACTTATTATAACAATGATTGTTGCTATAGTAACTGTGCATTGGGAAAACGGATTTTCTTCAGGTGACAATGGCTTCGAAATACCATTATATTATATTATTATGCTGATTACTTTAATATGTTTTGGTTCTGGTAGGATAAGCTTAGATCATTTATTATTCAGAAAAAACGCAAAAGCTTCCGATTAATAAGAAAGCTGCATCAATTAAGGCGCAGCTTTTATCATTTTTATTTTTAGTCGTTAAGCTTCAAAACAGCCATAAAAGCTGATTGTGGAACCTCTACTCGACCAATTTGTTTCATCTTTTTCTTACCTTCTTTCTGTTTCTCCAAAAGTTTACGTTTTCTGGAAATATCACCTCCGTAACATTTTGCGGTAACGTCTTTTCTTAAAGCTTTGATGGTTTCTCTTGCGATAACTTTCGTTCCTAAAGCGGCCTGAACTGCAATATCAAACTGTTGTCTCGGAATCAATTCACGAAGTTTTTCACACATTTTCTTACCAATATGATAAGCGTTAGAATCGTGAATCAATGAAGATAAAGCATCTACCATATCGCCATTAATCAAAATATCCATTTTCACCAACTTCGAAGCTCGGAATCCAATTGGATGATAATCAAAAGACGCATAACCTTTGGAAATTGATTTTAATCTGTCATAGAAATCGAAAACCACTTCAGCTAAAGGCATATTGAAAATCAATTCTACCCTGTCAGATGTCAGATAACTTTGGTTGACAATCTCGCCACGTTTCTCGATACAAAGTGTCATTACAGCACCCACAAAATCTGATTTTGTAATGATAGAAGCTTTGATAAACGGCTCTTCCACTCGATCCATTATGGACGGATCCATCATTTCCGATGGGTTGTTGATTAGGATTGGAACTTCCGGTTCTTTTTTAGAATATCCAAAATAAGATACGTTTGGAACTGTCGTAATCACATTCATATTGAATTCTCTGTCCAAACGTTCCTGAACAATTTCCATATGCAGCATTCCTAAGAATCCGCATCGAAAACCAAAACCAAGAGCGGCAGAACTTTCCGGTTCGAAAACCAAAGATGCATCATTCAGCCTCAATTTTTCAAGAGAGAATCTTAATTCTTCAAAATCCTCTGAATCGATAGGATAAATCCCAGCAAAAACCATTGGTTTTACTTCTTCAAAACCTTCAATTGGTTCGGCAGCAGGATTGTTAAAAGAAGTAATTGTATCTCCAACTTTTACTTCACGAGCATCTTTGATACCGGAAACCAAATAACCTACATCGCCACATTCCACAGTTTTCTTTGGAACTTGTTTCAATTTCAAAGTACCAACTTCATCAGCACCATATTCTTTACCTGTAGCGAAAAATTTGATTTTCTCGTTTTTAGAAATACTTCCGTTTACCACTTTGAAATAAGCTTCAATTCCTCTGAACGGATTATAAACAGAGTCAAAAATCAAAGCCTGAAGCGGCGCATCTGGATCACCAACCGGCGCCGGAATTCTTTCTACAATTTGTTCCAATAAATGGTGAACACCTTCTCCCGTTTTTCCAGACACTCTCAAAACATCTTCATATTCGCACCCGATAAGATTCATAATCTCGTCAGTCACTTCTTCTGGGTTTGCAGAAGGCAGGTCAATTTTATTCAGAATTGGAATAATTGTCAAATCATTCTCTAATGCCAGATATAAATTACTAATTGTTTGTGCCTGAATACTTTGAGCAGCATCCACAATCAAAAGCGCTCCTTCACAAGCCGCGATAGAACGGGAAACTTCATAAGAAAAGTCAACGTGTCCTGGTGTATCAATTAGATTAAGAACAAATTTTTCTCCTTTATATTCGTAATCCATTTGGATCGCGTGAGATTTGATGGTGATTCCACGTTCTTTCTCAAGATCCATATCGTCTAAGGTTTGCGATTGCAATTCCCTTTGACTAACAGTGTTTGTATATTCTAAAAGACGATCTGCCAATGTACTCTTACCGTGGTCGATATGCGCAATGATGCAGAAATTCCTGATATTCTTCATTGATAATTCTTGTAATTTGCAAAAATACATTTTTTTGTCGGATGATGGAAGTTGGAAGTTAGATGAACGCAATTCGACATCAAAATTATATTTTTTAAGCTCCCATCCTCTGACTTCCGACTTCCAGTAAAAGAAAACGTTAATCTTTCATAAAAAAAAGAGATTGATGAAAAAAGTTTTATTTTTGCAGATTATTAATAATATTCAACTGTTAAGAATATTCTGACAATCGTTATGAAGAAATATATTAGTTTGCTGATGCTGTCGGTGGTGTTGCTTTCCTGCAAGACAGAAATGGATAGGGCGATGAAAAGTGCCGATAAGGATTTTATCCTGAAGGTAGCCAATGAAAAATTTGCGAAAAAGAAATGGAGCGACGCACTTGCTTTATATGACAGATTACCAAATTTAGTAGCCGGGACAGATGATGCGCCCAATGTCGTCTTTAATTCTGCTTATGCTAATTATTATGACAAAAATTACAGATTAGCTGCAAACCAATTTAAGAACTTCACCATCAATTTCCCTCAGGATCCGAGAAAAGAAGAAGCTGCATATTTTTCCGCACTTTGCTATTATGAAGGATCTTTGGATTACAATCTGGATCAGAGCAATACAGAATCTGCCATTACAGAACTTCAGAATTTCATCAATGAATATCCGGATTCCGAGCGTTCGAGAAACATTAATCAGATGATTGATGAACTGAGTTACAAGCTGGAGTTCAAAGCATTTGAAAATGCAAGACAATATTATAAAATGGCAGAATACAAAGCTGCAATAGTAGCTTTTGAAAATGTTCTTGAGGATTTTCCGGCCACTAAGCTAAGACCGAAAATCTATGATATCATATTGAAATCCAAGTATGAGCTTGCTCTTAATTCGGTTTATGATCTTAAAAAAGAACGTCTGGATGCTGCAGCTGCTTATGCAAAAAGAATTTCTAATGAGCTGCCGGACAGCGAAGCTGCAAAAACAGCAAATGATCTTTATACTAAACTGGAAACTGAGAAAGTAAAATTTGCAAAAGTTCAGGAAGAAGTAGAAAAAAGAAAAGCTGAATACGAAGCAAAAGTAAAAAACGCTCAGGCTAAGGAAAATGAAAAAAATGAAATTGCTCAGGAAAAAAATCAGCGTGATATGGAAAAAGCAGCAGAACAAACCAGAAGAGACAGTGCGAAGATCAATTCACCTGACCCTCAGGCCACTTTTAAGTTTAAAAGATAATTACTATATTTGCATTCTCAAAAATAATTTCGCCCAATGAGTGTTAAAGATACAAAAGCTGAAGTAAGTACAATTACTTACGACAGAGATAAAATCGAAGAAAAAGTTGGCAGCATCTATGAAGCTATCGTGATCATGGGTAAAAGAGCCGAACAGATCAATGCAGAAATCCGTGCCGAACTGCACGCGAAACTGGATGAGTTTGCTGTTCATAACTCTACTTTGGAAGAAGTTTTCGAAAACAGAGAGCAAATAGAAATCTCTAAACATTACGAAAAACTTCCTAAGCCAACATCTATTGCTATCAGAGAATGGCTGGATGATGAAATCTATTTCAGAAAAACTGAAGAAAAGAAATAAGTTTTCAATTCATAATACAAACCGTTTCAAAATGAAACGGTTTTTTTGTTAGTAAAATTATTAATACTTTCGTTAATAAATATCAGAAGCAAAATGAGCTTGGAGAACAAAAAGATCATTATCGGGATCACCGGCGGAATTGCAGCCTATAAAATCAATTATCTGGTAAGAGATTTCGTAAAAGCTGGAGCGGAAGTGAGGATTGTAATGACTAAACCCACGGAAGACTTCGTCTCGCCACTTACTTTGTCCACCCTTAGCAGGAATAAGGTTTATACTGATTTTTATGACGAAAATAAAACGTGGAATAACCACGTAGAATTGGCACTCTGGGCTGATGTGATGTTGATAGCGCCTTGCACAGCTAATACTCTGGCAAAAATAGCCAACGGAATCTGTGATAATTTCCTGATGGCGGTTTATATGTCTGCAAAATGTCCTGTTATCATTGCTCCAGCGATGGATCTTGATATGTATGCCCATCCTGCGGTTACCAGAAATCTGAATATTATAGAAAGTTTTGGACACAAAATCATTCCAGCGGAATATGGCGAACTCGCAAGCGGACTGATCGGTCAAGGCAGATTGGCTGAGCCGGAAACCATTTTCAGAACTGTTGGAAATGAGTTTACCGATACAGATGCGACATTTGCAGGAAAAAAAATCCTGATTACAGCAGGTCCGACTTTTGAAAATATTGACCCTGTAAGATTCATCGGGAATCATTCCTCAGGAAAAATGGGCTTTGATCTTGCAAAAGAAGCAGCGAAAAGAGGTGCCGAAGTCACTTTAATATCCGGACCTTCTTCTCAGAAAACCGATGATAAAAACATTAACGTTTACAGAGTCACCTCTGCACAGGAAATGTTTGATGAAGTTTTCAAACATTATGAAAATACGGATATTGCTATAATGAGCGCCGCCGTGGCAGATTATACACCAAAAGTAAAAGCAACAGAAAAGATCAAAAAGAATGAGCAGGAACTCACGATAGAGCTGATCAAAAATAAAGATATTCTGAGAACGATGGGTGAGAAAAAGACCCATCAGTTCCTGGTAGGTTTTGCCTTGGAAACGCAAAATGAAGAAGAAAACGCCAAAGGAAAACTTGTCAAAAAAAACTTGGATATGATTGTCCTAAACTCTCTTCGGGACGAAGGTGCAGGCTTTGCAAATGCTACCAATAAAATCAAAATATTTACCCCAACTGAAGCGCAGTCTTTTACATTAAAATCAAAAGAAGAAGTTGCCCGCGACATTCTGAACTTTATTGCGCAGAAATTGTAACAAATCAGAACCTTTTACGTTATCATTTTATCCTTTTGAATCATAATCTTTAGGAAAGAATCCTTATTTTTACAAACACTTTTTATGCGAATGAAAAAATCACTTTACATATTCTTTGCAATGCTTTTCTGCCAAAGTATTTATTCTCAAGAACTTTTGGCAAATGTACAGATCAACAACCAACAGATTGCAGGAAGTAACACACAGGTTTTTAGAATACTGGAAAAGTCATTAAGAGATTTCATTAATAATACAAGCTGGACAGGAAAAAAACTTCAGAACTTCGAAAAGATCAAATGCAATTTTGCTGTAGTGATTTCCGAAAGGCCCACTAACAACAGCTTCAAAGGATCGATTGTAGTTCAGGCTACGCGTCCTGTTTTCAATTCTCAGTACGAAACACCACTGTTGAACATCAACGATACCAATTTCACCTTCGAGTATAATGAAAATGAAAATCTGGTTTTCAATGAAAGGCAGTTTTCCGGGAAAAACCTCATTGATGTGGTGAGTTTTTATGTATATCTGATTCTTGGATACGACGCAGACAGTTTTCAGCTAAAAGGCGGACAGCCTTGGTTCGACAAAGCTTTTAAAATAGCACAAAATTCTCAGAATCAGAATTATAGCGGATGGAATGCTATGGAAAGCCAGAGAAACAGAGGTGCGCTAATCTCAGGTCTTCAGAATGAAAGTACGTCTACCCTCCGAACAGTGTATTACAGCTATCACAGAGCCGGCCTCGATAATCTTGCAAGACAAGATCAGAATCCTGCAAAGAAAACCATTGCAGAATCTCTAATGCAATTGAAATTCTATGAAAACAATTTCCAGATGAACTATCCATTTTCTGTTTTCATTGAAACAAAAAGCACGGAAATTTTTAACATATTCAATTCAGGACCAAACACTTCCGTCAATATCAGCGAGCTAAAATCCCTGATGAGTATATTCTCCCCGAAAGATATTGACACCAAATGGGATAAGTGGAAATAATTATTAATTAAAAATTGACTATTAATAATTAAGAAATGCTTTCAAGAATTTTTATTCAGAATTTTGCGCTTATCGACAGGCTAGAAATTGATCTCAAAACCGGACTTCAGGTGATTACTGGTGAGACAGGTGCGGGAAAATCCATTATCCTAGGCGCACTGCGTCTGATAATGGGGGAAAGAGCCGATGCGAAATCATTTGCCAAAGCCGATGCAAAAAGTATTGTAGAAACCGAATTCAGCATTGACGAAAGTTTCAAATCTTTTTTTGACAACAAAGATCTCGATTATGAACCACAAACCATCATTCGCAGAGAAATTTCTCCGGGTGGAAAATCGCGTGCTTTTATCAATGATGTTCCTGTAACTTTGGACATTCTGAAGGAATTGTCCTCCAGACTTATCGACATTCATTCTCAATTTGAAACCTCGGATCTTTTCACCGAATCTTTTCAGTTTGGAATCTTGGACGGATTGGCAAAAAACAGCAGTCTGCTCTCCGATTATCAAAATATGTTTAATGAATACCTGAAAGCAAAAAAAGATATTGATCAATTAAAGAAAATACTCTCCGAAAGCAATAAAGAATCCGATTATAAAAACTTTCTTCTAACAGAACTAGAAGAAGCCAATTTGGATCAGATTGATTTCTCTGATTTACAAAATCAACTGAGCATACAGGAAAATGCAGACCAGATCAGCGAGCAGCTTTCACAATCGTTATCAACACTTAATGCCGAAGAGTTTGGAATCTTACCAAGACTCTTCGATATCCGAAATAAAATCTCTAAACTTTCCGAGCTTTCATCTGATTATGAAGAGCTCAGCCAAAGGCTGGAAACTTCTTATCTAGAAATCAAAGACATCAATGCAGAGCTGGAAGAAAAAGCGGAAAATCTTGAGATCAATCCGACATACCTTCAGCAGCTTCTGACTTCCATTAACAGAATCAACGCCTTGTTCCTGAAACATCAGACAGGTGATATCCAAGGACTTATAGCTATCCGGGAAGAATTGGCCGCTAGCCAAAACTCTTTGGAAGATGTAGAAAATCTCATTCACGAAAAAGAAAAACTGATCAGCAAAGCAGAAATTCAGCTACAAAACCTGAGCAAAAAACTGACTGAAAGCCGACTGAAACATTCTTCCGATCTTGAAAATAAGGCTAAAGAAATTTTCCATAAACTTGGTCTGGAGAAAGCGACTCTTAAAATCGATATCACAGATTCTTCACAATTTAACACGTTTGGAAAGAATGCTATTCAGATATTATTTCAGGCTAATTCCGGATTTCCGCTGAAACCGATCCAGAATGCTGTTTCCGGTGGAGAAAGATCTAGGGTAATGCTCGCCATCAAAAAAATAATGGCTGAAAATAATGCTTTGCCAACTTTGATTCTTGATGAGATTGACACTGGTGTTTCCGGTAGAATTGCCGAAGAAATGGGAAAACTGATGCAGCTAATGGCCAATGATCTTCAGCTCATCGTGATTACGCATCTTGCCCAGGTGGCTGCAAAAGGAAATGAGAATTATAAGGTTGTTAAATATGACGAAAATGGAATAACAAAGACGACCATTGTGAAACTTTCTGATGAGGAGAAACTCAATGAAATTGCCCAGCTTATTTCCGGCTCTAAAATTACCGACGCCGCTATTTCACAGGCTAAAGAGCTAATTAATCATTAAATATACTTAGACCATCACCAGTACTGATGCTGAAATACTTTACGGTTTCCGAAGCTTCAAAACGTACATTATAGCTCGTTTAGCTTGAGCAAAGGATCTATATATGAACGGTCATTGCTGAGTCTGGGAACTTTGTTTTGTCCGCCTAATTTTCCGCGGCTAGCCATCCACTCATAAAAAAGATTTGGTCTTGCAACATGGATTATTGGTTTTCGCAGTGTGATATCATTGTAACGCTTAGCTTCATAATCAGAGTTGAGCGTTTTGAGTGTTCTGTCAAACATATCACTAAAAGTATTAAGACAGGCAGGTTGCCTAGTAAATTCGAAGACCCACTCGTGGCAGCCTTTTGAACTGTTGGTCATAAAAACGGGAGCACCAGTGTAATCCGATATGGTTACATCCAGGTTTTCACACGTTATTTTGAGTGCTGTTTCCACATTATCGATCATCAATTCTTCTCCAAATGCATTGATGTAATGTTTCGTTCTGCCGGAAATCTTAATCCTGTAAGGATGGAGTGATGTAAACATAACCGTATCGCCAATAAGATAGCGCCACAAACCGCCATTGGTACTGATAACAACTGCATAGTTTTTACCCAATTCAACCTCAGAAATCGGAATAGCATCCCTGCGGCCGGCATAATACTGATCCATCGGGATAAATTCGTAGAAAATACCATAATCGAGCATCAGCAGCATCTCATCGCTGCCTGACTGATCCTGAATGCCAAAAAAGCCTTCTGACGCATTATAGATCTCATAATACCGGATATTCTTTCCGATGATTTCCTTATACTGATTTTTATAGGGTTTGAAGCTGATACCACC
>DLND01000184.1:924-12018 GCA_002476905.1 Flavobacteriales bacterium UBA7519 | reverse complement strand
CTGGGAATAATTAAAAGTAACTCCTTGATAGTTTTTCAGTTTTGCATCGATTTCTTCTATTAATTTTTCATAAGTGATTTTCCGTTTCCACTCATCACGAGGTTTCAAATTAACGGCATATTGCACAAATCCAAAACCATTCGGGTCGGTTCCATCATTACTTCTACCCGTCTGTGCTAGAACTCCTGTCACTTCAGGGAAACTCATAATGTCTTTTTTAATGATATCAGCTGTTTTTAATGATTCTTCCAGAGAAGTACTCATTGGCATTTCTGCTGTTATCCAAAGCGAACCTTCATTGAGCTGGGGAAGAAATTCTGTTCCCAAAAATTTTGCAGAGAACAAAGTTGCCGCCAAAATAACAATAGAAACAAGAAGGCTTATTTTTTTATTTCTAAAAGTAAAATGAAGACCTTTTAAAACCGTTCTGTCCCAAAAATTTACGAATATATTATTCTTTTCTTTGACATTTTTATTAAGTAAAACGTGTACAAGAACCGGGACTAATGTTAAAGTAAAAATTAGGGCTCCTAGCAATGCAAAACCTAAGGTATAGGCTAATGGAGAGAACATTTTACCTTCTACTTTTTGGAATGTAAAAATTGGAATTAGAGAGGTAATGATAATAAGGTTTGAGAAAAATAGAGATTTCCCCAATCCTGTTCCTGTTTGTCTGATCCAACCTCCTTTTGACATTTTGTTGAAACGTTGCATCCCGAACTCTTCGCCTTTATGATTGAGCATAACAAACAATCCCTCGACCATAACAACAGCAGCGTCTATAATAACGCCAAAATCTATAGCTCCTAAAGAAAGTAAGTTGGCGCCCATACCAGATAATCTGAGACACAAAAATGCAAACATCAATGATAATGGGATGATGAGAGAAACAATCAATGTGGTGCGCCAATCTGCCATAAAAATCCAAACGATAACCATAACAAGTATAATCCCTTCGATTAGATTATGCATGATGGTACTGGTTGTAAAATCCATTAGATCTTGACGATCATAGAAGGTTTTCATTTTGATATCCTTAGGAAGAATTTGGGTATTCAGTTCTTCTACTTTTGCTTTAACCGCTTTGATTACTTCTTGGGCATTTTCCCCTTTTCTCATAACCACAATACCTTCTACCACATCTGGATTGTTATCCAAAGAAGCTTGTCCTACTCTAGGTAAATAAGATTCGTGGACATCGGCAACATATTTTACCAAAATAGGATTACCGCTCTCGTTCTCTATGGTAATATCTTCTATGTCTTTGATAGATTTTACTAGGCCAATCCCTCTTACTACATAAGCTTGCCCATTTTTTTCTATAACATCACCACCTACATTCAAATTACTTTTGGTAACCGCTTCATAAACTTGTAAAGGAGTTAGGTTATATTTGTCTAATTTTCTAGGATCAATACTTAATTCGAATGTTTTATCTTGACCTCCGAATACGTTAACATCTGCAACGCCAGGCACTCCTCTTAAAGCTCTATCCACTACCCAATTCTGAATTGTCAATAGATCTCTAGAGTTTCTTTTTTTGCTTTCTAATGTATAGCGGTAAATCTCTCCAGTTGGTCCGTAAGGAGGTTGAACTTCTGGGTCGATTCCTTCTGGTAAACTAACGGTTCGCAATTGATTGTTTACCATATTTCGAGCGAAAATGTCATCCACACCATCTTCGAATAAAATTTTGACAATGGAAAGTCCAAACATTGTGGTACTTCGGACACTGGTCTTCTTCTGAACCGGACTCATTGCCAGTTCTATTGGTGTGGTAACGAATCGTTCTACTTCTTCTGCACTTCGTCCGTTCCATTGGGTGATGATGACGATTTGGGTATTGGTCACATCAGGAAATGCTTCAATCGGCATATTCTTGAAACTGATGAATCCTGCAACCGCCAAAATAGCTACCCAAATGAATGTGAAAGCTTTATTTTTAAGTGAAAATCCTATGATGCTTTTGATGAATTTGTTCATACTTTTTATTTTATATTGAAATTGCAACTGCATTTTATCGCCAAGTCCGCAAAGATTTTTTTTACAAACTATATGTTTTTAAGTTCGCAAAGCCGTAAAACTTAGCAAAAACTAATAAAATTGAATTGCAAATGCGTGAGGGCGAAGGGCATTGTCGGAGCTCTTCCCAGAAACCTTGAAAGGTTTTTGGAAAGCGACTGCCCGTAGACCGGCCCGCTTGTTTCGATTGCAAATCGGGACAAAGGGACACGCCCAAATTTTAGTTATTCAAAGAGCGATAAATCAATAATTGATTGTTGGTCACGATACTTTCACCTTCAGAAAGTCCCTCTGAAACGTAAGTTGTCTCCGAGTTTTGTTTCAAAATCTTAAGTTCTTTGACCTTGATATCGGTCTGCGATTTGTAAACCACGGCAAAATATCTGTTGTCATCAAAAATCACGGCTTTGGAAGGGATTGCTAAGGCTGTTGTATTTTCGGATTTGGAAACTTTTATCGTCGCTTTGCTATCTGGAATCAGCAATCCTTGAGAATTGTCCAGTACTACTCTAGCCTGCATCGCATTGGTGTCTGGGTCTATGATTTTGAAAATCTTATCGATTTTTCCGTAAAAAACCTTGTCTGGATATGATAATGTGGAAACCTGAGCTTTCATCCCCAACGTAATTTTATCGATATCCGCTTCGTTGACGTTCATTATTGCCCAAACATTTTTGGTGTTCGCTACATCGAAAATATTCTCGCTTCTGTCACTCCTCAGTTCCATACCTTTGTTGATGTCCTTGTGAACGATATAACCATTAATCGGGGAAATAACGCTGTAGATATTCCCTTTTTTCACATTATAAACCGTGCTGACGTCATTGGAACGTCGTAAGGCATCTTTTGCTTTTTTCACTTCGCTTTCGGCTTCCAGAACGTCTTTTTCTGTGTTTAGTTTTCCTGCGTACAGTTCTTTTGCAACACGAAGATTGTTCTCTGCGACTATCAAATCGGTTTTGGAATCGCTGACATCTTTCTGCACTTCTGCCAACTCGGTACTTCTAATCGTTGCTAAAACCTGACCTTTGGTAACATAATCTCCCAATTCTACATTTACGCTAAGAACGTTACCGCCAACTAATGGAAAAATATCAATATATTTATTTTTATCCGCAGAGATTTTTCCAAAGAAACTATACTCGTCTTCGATGAATTTTTTTTCTACTTTGGCAAAGGTTGTACTTTTCAGCATCGTATTGCTGAGTTCAAAACCTTTTGTGACTTCTGGAGCAGTTTCTTCCTTTTTTGAACAACAAACTAAAACTGCTGAAAGGATAATTGGTATAAAAATTTTTCGCATTAATAAAAGATTTTGGTTTGCACTAATTGATTCAGCTGTTCTGCAGAAATCATAATCTGTTTTTTCATCTCATAAACCTGTAAAACAGTTTGTCTGTAACTCTCCATAAAGTCAGTGAATTCTATGAGACTGACATTACCGCTTCGGAAATTTTTAAGAATCCCGTTATAAACCGTTTCCAGATTTTCTAAATCGATTGGCTTCAATTCAAAATATTGGTCATATTGATTTTTCCAAGTCTGATAAGCCGATTCTACCTGAGTTTCGAGGTTCAGTTTCTGATATTCTGAGTTTTTTTCGTTTTGCAGAATCGCATATTTTGCTTTCTCAACATTACCTTTGTTCGATTTCCAAAGCGGAATAGGAATTCCAATTTTCAGATTAACTTCATTATTAAAAGTTCCGGAAGCTTGGTCATATTCTGCTCCTAGATTGAGGTCTGGAACGTTGAGTGATTTCTGCCATTGTGCATACAGCTTGCTGTTATCAATCAATTTTAAATTGTAGAGATAATCTGCATTGTTTTGTAACGCTTTTTCTTGAAGAATTTCCAAATCTCCGAAAGGTTGAGAAATTAGAATTTCGTTTTCTTCAGGTTTTGAGATTTTAGCAGTTGTTTTTTCCTGATTCCCCGTCAAAACTTTCATCGTTTGTTGATAACCAAGAATATTATTATTGATTTCAGTCTTATCATTATTCAACTGAATCACAATACTTTGAAGTCTTACAAAATCTTTTAAAGAAATATTACCTTTGTCTGTCTGAACTTTGTAAGCCGACAAAAGCTCGTTCATATATTTCAACTGAGCATCAATACTGATTTGCTTTTTTTGCTCATAAATCAAGTTGTAAAAAGTGCTTCTCAACTGCGACCGAAGATCAACCAATAATTGATTGAACTGCAGTTGCGAAAGCTCCTTGTTTGACTTTGCAAATTGGATTTCGTTCTTCTTTTTTCCGCCCAAATAAATCAGTTGCGTGATTTCTACACCTTTGGCTCTTCCCACATCAAAAACTCTTTTGTCTTGAGGGTTAATAGCATTGACGTAACCTTCGATTTGTGGAAGTTCCCAGATTTTTGCCTGAATAATATCGGCATCAGCCATATTGATATTGTATTGTGCAGCGAGAAGTTGGAGATTGTTTTTTTGAAATGCTAATTCGCAATCCTGAAGAGACATCTGTTGCTGCGCAGAAAGACCAACAAATGCCGAAACGGATAACACCAATGTTGTTATTTTGTTCATTCTTATCTCGTTTTGGTTTTGCAAAAATGGCTTTCTGAGATTAAAACGGCCTTAAATATGGCTTAAAAAAAACTTAATTGTGGTTTGGAAGAAAAGAAAATAGACGGATAGATGATAGACTTTTATGCATAGTTTGTAATTCCGCAGGAATCTAAACGACGCTGAGATTCGTGTGGAATGACAAATATTATTTACTAAAAATCAAAAAATTACTTGTTGAAAACCACGGTAAAAAGATTCTCACTGTCCGAACGTGAAGAATAAGTGATGTCTGCTTTATGATATTCTAAAATACGTTTTACGATGCGCAAACCAAGACCAGAACCTGCTTTGTTCTCAGAATTACTTCCTCTCATAAAGGCTTCGAAAAGTTTGTCTCTTTCTTCAATCGGAATAGTTGAACCGATGGAAAATACTTTGACGATAATCCTAAAATCGGTTTCCTTAATCGAAATATCAACTTCCTGATTATCTGAATATAAAGCTGCGTTTTTGAACAAATTAATAAATGTAATCTCTAATAAAGATTTTACACCTTTCACTGTTAAAATAGAGTCTTCTATACTTTCTTCATCAATCTGAAAATCCATTTTGAAGTCGGGAAAATTACGATGGACCGTTTCGAAAGCATCGAAAACAACTTCATCAATCCTTACTTCTTCATAGACACTCGCGATGCCTTCTTTATCGAATTTTGACAATAAAAGCAAGGATTTGGTAAGGTCTGACAATTGATAAACATCCTGCAACATCTGCTGCAAAGTAGTTTTAGTTTTATCCGAGTGATTTTCTAATTGAATCAAATTCTCTAACTGAAAAGCCATCCTTGTCAAAGGGGTTCGCATCTCGTGAGCTGCACTGGAATTGAAATCTTTTTGAGATTGGAAAACATCGTTTAATCTGCTTGTCATTAGGTTAAATGATTTTGCCAAAACACCAATTTCATCTTGAGAATTTTTTACTACAACAGGAGTTGTTAATTTATGTACGCTGATATCGGAAATATCAGACTTTAGAATTTCCAAAGGTTCAAGGAATTTGGAAACCAGATAATAGCTGAAAAACCAAATCAACAGAATACTTACGACGTAAGAAAAAATCAGCATATATTTCAAGAAATCCAATTTCGATTGTCCTGTAACATCTTGAGCACTAGTTAAAATATAATAATTTTCGCCTTTTATTGTTCTTAAAGCCGCAAAAATCTCGGGAACAGAATTCTCTTGATATATCGTTTTTTCTTTGTCCAGCTGTTCTAATAATCTTTGATCCCAAGTAATTTTTTTATCCTTCAAAGTACTATAAACCAAACTTTTGTCTTTTCCAAAAATCATAATATTCTCATTCAGAAGAACATTATCAGAATTCTCATCAAAGAAAATAGGCGCTTCTTTTTCAAAATCGCCAGATTTTTCAATAAAATTGACTGTGAAAACCAAACGTTTTTGAAACCTTTCCCGGAATTCGTCTTTTCTAAAATCATTGAAAGAAACGTACACAATAAACATCATAATCCCAAAAATTAAGGAAAATGCGATGCTTAAACTGATTGCTATTCTACGTTTCAAAGACATAAATTAATTATGAATGATGAATGATAAATGATCAATGATTGCTTTTTGAGTTTTAAAATTCCCAAACTCTTAAAGTGGACTTAGATAATATCCGAAGCCAGGTCTTGTATGAATGAGTTTTGTTTTAAAATTTTTATCAATTTTTTTTCTCAGAAAGTTGATGTAAACTTCGATAGCGTTATTTGTTGATTGGAATTGATTTTTCCAAACTTCATCAGAAATATATTGTTTGGAAAGTGTTCTTCCGTTGGCTCTTGCTAATAAAACCAATAACTGAAATTCTTTTACAGTCAGATTAATTTCTTCTCCTGAGCGGAAAACTTTACTGTCTTCTGGATAAATAATTAAGTCATCAACAACGATTTTTTCTTTCTCTTCTGTTTTTGGCGAGAGTCTTCTCATTTGAGAATTGATTCTCAACAACAATTCTTCCAACAAAAATGGCTTAACCAAATAATCATCTGCCGCTCTTAAGAACGCTTGTTTCTTCTCCTCAATTTCGTCATAGGCAGAAATAATGATAATCGGTGTTTCCGAATTGCTTTCTCTGATTATTCTACAGATTTCTAAGCCGTTGATTTTCGGAACATTGATGTCTAAAAGAAAAATGTCATAATGTTTCTTAGCAAATCTATCAAGAAACTTTTCTCCGTCTTCCGCTTTATCAGTTTTGATAGATTTGGATTCTAGGAAAAGTGCAATTTCTGAAGACAAGACAGCATCGTCCTCTAAAAGTAATGCCTGCATTTGGTAATGATTTATTTTACAAATATGAGGAAAAGTATTCACAAAGGATGTTTAATAAATATTTTAACTATTTTCGAGCTCATATTATATCTGGAAAAATCTAACAATGATAAAAAAACTATTAGTCATTTTAAACGCATTATGTTTTACGTTTTAGATTGATTAAAATCCCAAAATTAAACCTATGAAAATGTAGCAAAATCTTTAACAAAAAAATAGGTCAAATGCTTGAAAATTTTATAGAAAAATTAAATGAGCAGTAGTTTAAAGTATCGATTCAAGGCATTTTAAAATTCATAAAATAAAGCGTATTTTTGGAGAAATAATTCAACAACAGTGAATTCCATTATCAATAAAAAAGTAAAATTTCAGGAACTGGGGACCAAAGATTATCAGCCAACCTGGGATTATCAGGAAGAATTACTGAAAAAAAATCTGGATACCAAAATCTACAACAGAGAAAATCCAGATAATCAGAAACCTACAGAAAACTTTCTTCTTTTTGTGGAACATCCGCACGTTTATACTCTAGGAAAAAGTGGACACGAGGAAAATCTTCTGGCCAATGAAGCTCAACTTAAAGAAATCAACGCGACCTATGTGAAGGTAAACCGAGGCGGAGACATTACTTATCACGGTTTCGGGCAAATAGTTGGCTACCCAATTTTGGATCTGGAAAATTTTTACACAGACATCCATCGCTATATGCGGGATCTGGAAGAAGTAATCATCCGAACTATTGCAGAATATGGCTTGAAAGGCGAACGCTCCAGTGGGGAAACAGGCGTTTGGCTGGATGTCGGAAAACCATACGCAAGAAAAATCTGCGCAATGGGCGTAAAAGCGTCACGCTGGGTTACCATCCACGGATTTGCGCTGAATGTCAATACGGATATGCGTTATTTCGAATACATCATCCCTTGCGGAATTGCTGATAAGCAGGTGACTTCCTTGAAAAGAGAATTAGAGCAAGAAGTTGATTATGAGGAAGTAAAACAAAAAATCAAAAAACACTTTGTAGATGTTTTTGGTTGCGAATTGATTTAAATAATTATAGATTTTAGATTGTAAAATTTAAATTGAAATCATCTAAAATCTATAATTCATAATTTATCACATCTACATCGTCATCCCGATATCTATTCCTTTGATTTTTCTATATAAATCCGTAGCAAAATTATCGGTCATTCCGGACACAAAATCAATAACGCCTAGCACTTTCTGATAATCTGTTCCATCTTCATAGAAAAACTGCTTCGGAAGTAGTTTCAACGCCTTTTTGTCATACGATTTTCTTTCATCAGCTGATTTTAAAATCGATGGAATAAAATGATCCAGTAATTCGTACATCACGTTGTAGCCGGCATTTTCAATTTCCACAACAGCTTTGTGATTGTATATTTTTTCTATTGAAAAACTTTCGATATCCTGAAGCGTTTTATTTTCAGATTTGTAAATATCCAAAAGTCCTTTTTCTAAATTACCTTGTAAAATTTTGTCGAAATTATTTTTATAAAGCTCAATGGACTTATTAATCAATGCATTGATAACCTTTGCTCGGAGATAAGAAATCTGCTCATTTTCATTGCTGATGGAATCCAGCTTCTGCTCTACTCTTTTGATGTCATCCGTTTCTGATTTTACGAGTTCAAAAAAGAGATTTTTACAATCTGCAGTAGAAACAATTCCCAGTCTGTGCGCATCTTCCATATCGATGATGTTATAACAAATGTCATCCGCCGCTTCTACAAGCCAAACAAAGGGATGTCTTTTGAAAATATAAGGATTTTCATTCTCCTGTATCATTGACGTGCTCTTAGCCATTTCCAGAGAAATATCCTTTTCATTTTGAAAGAAGCCAAACTTTTTACGATGGATCACGCCTTTCTTTTTAGCAATCGCCTCACAAGGGTATTTTGCAATACTTGCCAAAGTCGCCAAAGTTAACTGAATTCCACCAGCATCTTTGCCTTGTTGTTGTTGTGCAAGCACTCTTATGGCATTGGCATTTCCTTCGAAATTCAACAAATCTGCCCATTCTTTTTCGTTGAATTTAGGTTTAAGCGAAGTATCATTTCTGTCAAAATAGCTGGCAATAGCATCTTCACCAGAATGTCCGAATGCAGGATTTCCAACGTCGTGACAAAGGCAGCCTGCTGCAATTACATTGCTTAGATTGTGCAGATAAAAATTTTTGGATTCCTCATTCAGATCATTTTTGAATTGACCATAAATAAACTCGCCAATCACACTACCCAGACTTCTACCCACAGAAGAAACTTCCAGAGAATGCGTGAGCCTGTTATGCACAAAAACACTTCCCGGAAGCGGGAAAACCTGCGTTTTGTTTTGCAATCTTCGGAATGCGGAAGAAAAAATAATGCGGTCAAAATCCCTCTGAAAATCCGTTCTGGAAACTTTTGTGTTGGGATTATTCCCTGTGCGCTGACTTGTAAAAATTGAATTCAGATCCATAATAGCCCCAAAAATAAGGGATATTTATTTTTTAGCGGAATAATATTTGATTTTTCCCTAAAAAATTAAAATGCCAGAAGGTCCAACTATTGTTTTGATGAAAGAAAAACTCAGCAAATTCGTTGCCCGGAAAATAACCGGAAAATACAAGCGGAGAAGTTTCTACTGCGAGACAGACCAAAAATTATTTTAAGGATAGATGATGCTGGTGAAAAATGATTTATAAAATGATTTTATTATCAATCTGAGTTTGTTTTGGCAATTATTTTAACTATTATTGATAAAATTTTAGTTATGAAAAATAAATACTTATTGATACTGTCATTAGTTTCTTCTTTTGCAATGGCACAAAAATCCATTTCATTCGAAAGTAACGAAGGCTACACAACAGGTAACATCCACGGTCAAAACAACTGGGAAGTAACGCTTAACAGTGATGAACTTCCTATCAATGGGCAGACCATCACAAGTGAAAGTGCGAGTGCGGGCAGCAACGCCTTAAAAATTGCGGTAGATCTTAACGAAGATTTTGGATGGTTTCCGATCTATGGCGCCGCAAAAATTCTGGATCAGGGATTTAATTATAAAAACACAACCATTGAATTCGATGCTTATATTTCAGAACTGGATGGTTCAACTTTTGAATTCGGAACTTATGGTGCGGATAGTGATGAGTTTGTCCCGATCTCTACATTCTCATTCAATTACACTGGTAATCTGGAAGTTGTAAGTAGTGTAGACTATGATTATGAAGCTACTGAATTTACTTGGCAGGCTGATAAATGGTATAAATTAAAAGCTGAAATCTCTGAAAATCAGATTAAATATTATATCGACGGAACGTTGGTTTATACAGGAACTAATTTTTCAAAAACTGATGTTTTGGGCATTATTTTCCTTCACGATAATTTTAGCGGATTTGCTTACATCGACAATATTAAAATTAATGATGAAGTAATGGCTGTAAATGACGTCAAAAAAGCTAACATCAAGCTTTATCCAAATCCTGTAAAAGATGTAATGAAAATTGATATTCCGAATAATGAAACAATTACCAATATCTGTATTTACAATGTTTCAGGTCAGAAAGTAAAAACATTCTCATTACCAAAAGAAATGAATGTTGAAAGTTTACCGAAAGGCAATTATATAATTGAAATCACTACTGATAAAGATCAAAAATACACCTCGAAATTCATCAAACAATAAAATTGAAATCCTGCCTAAACTGCAGGATTTTTTATTTAATTTTATTAATAATACAATTGGTTTTTTAAATAGATTTATCAATCCAATATGTTGGTCAATTAAGCTATTTTAGGTTGATTCATTTAACTTTCATATGTACATATTAATCCAACATATAAATTAACATGAAGAATCTGCTACTGCTTATCTTTTTAAGTTGGATAACTACTTTGAATTCTCAAATTACAAAACATTTCACCATCGATGGTGTCATTAGAAAAGCTCTTATTTACGAACCAGCGACTAAAACAGATAAAACGCCTGTTATTTTTGTTTTTCACGGTCACGGCGGCAATGCTAATTTTGTAAGCAGAAGAATTGACATTCAAAACTATTACAAAGATGCTTTGGTTATTTTCATGCAGGGATTGCCGGGAAGAAAAGTACCCGGAATAGATCCAAACGGAACAATGAACGGATGGCAGATTTTCACAGATGACCTTGGAGGTAGAGACATTAAATTTTTTGATGTTGTATT
>DLND01000184.1:0-918 GCA_002476905.1 Flavobacteriales bacterium UBA7519 | reverse complement strand
GATATTCACAAAGCTTACAAGATTGACGACAGTAGGATTTATCTTATTGGACATTCTAACGGTGCCAGATTTGTGAATGTTCTATGGAAGACACGAGGCGAAAAAATTGCAGCAATCTGTTCCGCATCTGCTCAGGGCGGCGAAATGATTTCGGGGGCGATTCCTATTTCAGTTTGGATGTACATCGGAAAAAACGACAAGATAGTTTCACCTCAGAATCAAGAATTATCGATTCCTATTGTAAAATCAAATCTCGGGATTTCATTGGCAGGAAAAACTGATGGCGATAAAACCATTTTCAAGGGAAAAAACAAGACAGAACTTGTGATTCAGAGTAGTGAAGCCGGTCACGAATTTCCAAAACAATCATTACAAGATATTGCATATTTTTTTCGAAAGCATACCAAAAATTAACTTTAATTGAAATATGATAAGTGCTTATTATTTAATAGATAAAATATTATAATCCAAAAATAAGTTGATGTAATTAACAAAAAAAGACTACCATCTCTGGTAGTCTTTTGAATAGAAAAAATTAAAATTTATTTTGCTTTAAAATACACTCTTCTATTTGCTCTATTTTTCCATTCCGGACATTTCGAAGCTGGATCACATTCTGGGTATTTTAAGTCAAATTTACCATTACCCATCGTTTCTAATTTTGAAGAATTAGCACCGTTCGAAATTAAATATTGTTTAACATTGTTAGCCCTTTTCTCAGACAAAGTCTTGTTATAACTTGCACTACCTCTTGAGTCTGTAGCGCCTACAACGACATATGATCCATTTGTAGAATTAATATAGCTAACTGCACTGTTCAAAATAGGCGTATTACTAGGTAAGATTCTATCAGAATTTAGATCGAATTCTATCCCATTCATAAGTGTTTCATCTGCTGAAGCCACGCCCCCGTTATTT
>DLND01000037.1:696-4686 GCA_002476905.1 Flavobacteriales bacterium UBA7519 | reverse complement strand
AAATCAGCTGGATAAAGTGAACCGTGGGGTAGAGCCGGAAGTTTTGGCTTCGGCAAAAAACCTGCAGCAGATTGCGCAGCAGCAGATGGATCTGATGTCGAAAACCTACAGCCGTTTCCAGAATCTGTATGCCGAAGGCGTAGTGTCGGGACAGGAGCGTGATGTGGTTTATTTTAAATATAAAGCCGCGCAGAAAGAGCTGGAAACAGCCAACCTTAATGTGCAGCTTTTACAGCGTGGCAATAACAAAGAACTGAAAAACTCGGCGCAGGCATTGCTCAATCAGGCGAAAAGTGGAGAAAAATTAGCCGAACAGATTAAAGATAACAATTCCATCAAAGCACCTGTTTCCGGTAAGATTTCTACAATGATTACCAATCAGGGCGAGATGGTGAATGCCGGTTATCCGATGATGACCATCCAAAAAGATCATTCTTTTTTTGTGAAATTTAATCTCCGTCAAAATCAAATTAATAAAATTGAAAAAGGCAGTGTTGTAACCATGAAAATCCCGGGTTGTACGCCGGAAACCATCAAAGGTAAAGTGGCAGAATTGGCGCCAGCATTGGGATACGCAGATTGGGTGCCCGAGAAGCAGAACGGCGAATTCGAACTCAGGACATTCCAGATCAAAGTAAGGCCGGAAAATATTAATGCCATAAAAGGCCTACGATCCGGAATGACTGCCCAGCTTATTCTGGACTAAGATTTTTTTTTATTTAAATCAAATCAAACTTGAAAACCATCAGCCAAATCATCATAAGAGAATGGAAACGGATTTTTTCGATTCCGAATTTCTATGTAGTTCTGCTGGTGATTCCGCCGGTGATTTTCTTTTTTTATGGATTGATTTATCAGAAGCAGTTTGCCAAAGAGCTTCCGATGGCTGTTTGGGATGAGGATCAATCTTCTGTCTCCCGAACCCTCACCGACATGATGGAGCAAAATGAAAATATCCATTTTACTCATACGGCTTTCAGCAATGCCGAGATCGAAAAGCTAATGAAAGAAGGCAAGATCTTCGGCGCTGTTCATTTCCCTAAAAATATGGAGTCTGACGCCAAGAAAAACCACCAGTCCAATATTACCTTATACACCAACGGTGCTTATCTGGTACCTGCCAAAATGATTTACAAAGGTGCAGCAGAGATCATTATCAAAGGTGGATTGGCCGTGGTGCTGGAAAAAGCCGAAAAGCAAGGGATGCCGGCGCAGACTGCCAATGCACTGGTTCAGCCGATAAAACTTAATTCAACCATTTTATACAATCCCGATTTTAATTATAAGATGTATCTCACGCCCGGGCTGATTACAGTTGGTCTGCAGATGGCGCTGATTGTGGCGGCGGTTCTTATCCTTAATCTTGAGTTTAAAAGAAATACCATTGACGATCTTTTGCAGATTTCGCACTCTTCATCGCAGATTGTCATAGGCAAAATGTTGGCGCACCTGTGTATCGCCTGGATACTTTTTGTATTGATTGCTTGGGTGGTTTTTCCTGTTTATGATTTGGGGAAACCGAGTACGGACTTTAATTTTTTTATCATTTACACATTGATGGCTTTGGCTTGTATCGGGATTGGGATGATGCTGTCAGCGCTGTCAGACAATCTTCTTTTTGTGACCGATGTTGCCTTGTTTTTTACGTCGCCGGCTTTTGTTTTCAGTGGTTTTACGTTTCCGCGCTGGGCTATGCCTTGGTACGATCAGCTCTATTCTGATATAATGCCTTACACACATTTTGTGGATGGTTTTATCAAGCTTTATTTTATGCAGTTGCCTATGCATTATGCAATGCCTGAAGTTTATAAATTATTACTGTTTACAGGAATTACATTTCCTCTCGCTATCATACTTTTTCAAAGGAAAATTAATAGTTACTTAAAAAATCAACATTGAAAGCTGTTTTCAACATATTGAAGAGAGAAATCCGGAATGTTTCAAAAGATGCCAGCCTTTTTTTGATTCTTCTTCTGGCGCCTATTCTTTATGCTTTTATGTACGGCAGTATTTACCTTAACAAAGGCGAAGAAAAAGTAAAGCTGGCCTTGGTAGATGCTGACGGAACCGCTATTTCCAGAACATTGACCAGCGAGCTCAATTCCACATCTATTATTGATATTATTCCTGCTACAGATTTGGATGATGCAAAGGAAAAAATGTCTCGGGGCGAGGTTCAGGGCTATTTCTATATTCAGAAAGATCTGGAAAAATTATTGCTGTCGCAAAAGCAGGCAAATGTGAATGTCGTCCTCAATGCCTCACGTTTTCTACCGTCCAGTGATTTGCTGAGTACAGTTACCAAAGTTTGCCTGACGGTGGGCGCCGGCGTACGGAAAACCTATTTTAACAAACAGGGGATGAGCGATGAAGAAGCTATGACAATGACCAATCCCATTAATCTGGATTACCGACCGCTCTATAATCCCGATATGACTTACGGTTCTTTTCTGTTGCCGGGATTACTGGCTATCATCCTTCAGCAGACTTTGCTCATTGGTGTGGCAGCGAGTTTTGCATCTGAGCAGGAAGAAAAGAAATTGGGTGGTTTGTATGATTTATCGGGGAAAAATATTTCAAAAATCATTGTTGGCAAAAGCCTGCTTTACTTTTTTGTATTTATGATTTTTGGATTGTTTTTTACGGTCGTTAATTTTTCGGTTTTTGGTGTAGAAGTGCGAGGGAGTTATTGGAATTTGGCTTTGGTAACGGCTATTTTCATCTCAACAATAATTGTTTTTGGGATGCTGATAGGCAGTTTTTTCAAAACCAAACTATTGACTTTTCAGGTGATGGTTTTTTCTTCTTACCCGATTTTTTTGATCACCGGATACTCGATGCCATATATTGCGTTGCCGGGGTTCATACAGTTTTGCTCAGACCTTTTGCCTACTTCACCGTTTTTGAAAGCCTACATCTCCATTGTTCAGCAGGGCGGTTCGCTTGTGGATAACCTGCCGACTATTGTTCATCTTGTGTTATTGTGGCTTCTGTTTTCTTTGTTGTTGATTTTCAGGATCAGGTTTTTGACAAAAAATAAGGAATTGGTTGCAGGATAAATTTCTTGCTTCAAAACGGGAAGCATTGATAAAAATAATCGAAATTTGCTTTCGCTAATAATATAAAAGTTCACGCACTTTTTATTCAGGAAAAAATTATGAAAACTATTTATATCGATTTCGTCAACATCGGCGATTACGAGGATTTTTACGAACAACTGAAATCAAAATTAGAATTGCCGGACTATTTTGGCGACAATCTGGATGCGCTGCATGACGTGATTTCGGGCGAATTGGAAATGCCGCTTCACATCGAGTTTGTGAATATGAGCGTGGATCAGCTGGAGACTTTCGAAGATCTTTTGACGACTTTGGAAGACGCCGAAGATGAGGTAGCAGGTTTCACCTTTACTTATTACCTTGAACAATACGAAGATGAGGACGCAAATTCTGATGATGATGAAGACTAATACAAGAAAAGCGACCATCGACGATTTTTCTCAACTCGCACAATTGTTTGATGAATATAGAATGTTTTATCATAAAACATCTGATTTTCTTGGAGCAGAACAATTTATTTCCGAAAGATTGGAAAACAGAGATTCCGAAATTTTTGTAGTGGAAGAGAACGGGAAATTGGGCGGTTTTGTTCAATTATACCCATTATTTTCATCCACAAGAATGAAGCGATATTGGTTGTTGAATGACCTTTATGTTAATTCAAATTATCGTGGAAAAGGTTTTTCCAAAGCATTGATAGAATGTGCAAAAGAACTTTGCAGAACATCCGATTCTTGCGGAATGTACCTCGAAACAAGCAAAGAAAATATGATTGGAAATCAATTATACCGAAGTGCCGGCTTCAAAAAATATGATGAGGTTAATTTTTATGAATGGGAAGTGGATTAAGAATCAAGAGACAAGATTTAAGAATCAATATTAAAACTAATCAACTTACTAACTAATTAACTAAAATGACAGAATTCGAAAA
>DLND01000037.1:0-652 GCA_002476905.1 Flavobacteriales bacterium UBA7519 | reverse complement strand
TAAAATGACAGAATTCGAAAAATATATACAGCGCTATTTGGATTTGGTACCTTCTGAGCAATGGATTGAAGAAATGAAAACGGTATCTGATGCCACTTTGGAAATCTACGAATCGCTTTCCGAAGAACAAGGCAATTTTGCTTATGCAGAAGGAAAGTGGAGTTTGAAAACATTGTTGCAACATCTCATCGATACAGAAAAAGTCTTTGCTTATCGCGCTTTGAGATTTTCCAGAAAAGACCAATCTTTGGTTTCGGGATTTGATGAAGAAGCTTGGGCTGATAATTCTTATGCAGACAGCCGAACTTTGAAAAGTTTGATTAAAGAATTTAAATTGACTAGAAAATTATCCGTTAAATTTTTCAGAAATCTTCCAGAAGAAGCGCTTCAATTAATCGGAATCGTGAACGGAAATGATATCAAAGTGGAGACGATTGGAAAATTAACCGTTGGTCATAATATCCATCATTTGAATATTATTAAGGAAAGGTATTTGCCGAATCTTTAACTGTCAGATTTATTGAGTTTTAGAGTCGGATAGTTTCTGTGTATGAAAATTACCCTCAAATTCTCTCACGCTAAAACTCTCAAACTATTTCGTCCTTGTCAAATACTTTCTCCCCGGAATAAAAAGCAACAATGCACCAATCAC
>DLND01000087.1:3427-12403 GCA_002476905.1 Flavobacteriales bacterium UBA7519 | reverse complement strand
AGTTTTTCAGTGACCTCTGCTATTGTTAGGGCTTTTTGTTTTTTCGCAAACAATCTATGCCCAGCAAGGTCAAGAAAGAACGATAACCATTAAAGAGTTATTTGAGCTGACCAAAGAAAATCATCCGAATCTGAAAGTTTCCAAAACAGATATTGCCATAGCAAAGCAAGATGTAGAAGTTGCTAAAAACGCACAACTCCCTACTTTGAATGCGGCTTTGCAAGGATATTATCTTGGGGATGCCCACATTATTGATAAGGATTTTTCCAATTCCACAAGAGTAGATATGCCACATTTCGGCAATACTTTTTCGATAGATGCCAGTCAGTTGATATGGAAAGGCGGAATGGTAAAAAATGGTATCAAAGCCCAATCTTTGAAAGAAGAATTAACAGAGCTGAATTATCAGTCGAACGAACAAAGCATCAAACTTTTGGTGTTGGGCTACTATCTGGATTTGTATCAACTACTGAACCAAAAATCAGTATATCAGCAGAATATCCAATTGGCGGAACAACGCTTGCAAAACATCAATAAGTTTTATAATCAGGGAATGGTTACGAGAAATGATGTTATCCGCGGCGAACTGCAATTGTCTAATCTTAAACTTGCTTTACAGGTCGTAGAAAATAACCGTCAAATTCTCAATAAACAGCTTACCACCGCTTTGGGATTGTCCGAAAATACACAGATTGTGCCCGACGAAACCATACTTAGCAATGTTCCTAAAGCTTTATTGATGGAAGATTACAGAGCATTCGCACAAAATCATCCAACCATATTGATGACAAAAAAGGCAGTTGATATTTATGAAACCTCCGAAAAGATAACCCGTGCAGAAATGATGCCTTCGTTATCTGCATTTGCAGGAAATCAGCTGGCACGTCCGATTACTACATCAACGCCTGCTCTGGATATGTACACTAACGGATGGAGTGCCGGACTTTCACTGAATTTTAATATTGACGCACTGTACAAAACCCCTAAAAAAATCAAACAGGTGCGTTTTGAAAAAGACAAAGCCATTGCACAGGCAAACGAAGCTGAACAGATGATTGACGTTGCTGTAAATGCCGCTTACATTAAATACAATGAAGCCGTTACTCAGAACAATACACTTGAAAAAAACAAAGAACTATCCGATGAAAATTATCGCATTATGAACAGTAAATACAACAACCAGTTGGCTATTTTATTAGATTTGATTGATGCAAGTAATCAGAAATTAGACGCAGAGTTACAGTTTGCTAATTCGGAAATAAGCATCGTTTATGCGTACTACAAATTATTAAAAGAAAGCGGAAATTTATAATAAATTGATAAACTTAAAGATAAAACAATGTCAGAAAATATAGAAAACAACAAACAGGAAAACACACCGCAACCGACTGGACAATCTGCGGAAAAGCAAAAGGTAAACAAGCAGAAAACCAAACAAAAAAAGACCAAAATCATCAATATTTTGATACTCATTTTGGTTTTGGGCGGACTTTATTTTGTGGTAAAATCCTATTTCAATGTCGGGAACGACAAATACACCAATGCCGCACAGGTAGAATCGTTCATCAACCCGATAAATACAAGGGTTTCGGCTTATATCACTGAAATCCGTTTTGTGGAACATCAATATGTGAAAAAAGGTGATACATTATTGATATTGGACGACCGTGAAATACAAACTCAATTAGGACAGGCCGAAGCTGCTTATATGTCGGCTTTGGCTTCTAAAAACGCAACATTCAGTTCGGTAAAAACAGCGACCAACAATGTAAATACCGTTGGAGCAAATGTGCAGGTAGCAAAAGCGAATATAGAAGCTACGAAAGCAAGACTGTGGAATGCGGAACAGAATTTTAATCGTTACAAAAACCTCTTGGCAGACGAAGCAGTAACCCGTCAGCAATTTGACCAGATAAAGACTGATTTCGAGGCACAAAAAGCCCAGTTGGAAGCCCAGATTTCGCAATATCAATCCGTGATTAATTCTAAAACTACGAGCGAATTATCAGTAAACGAAGTACAATCGCGATTGGGAATGAACGATGCTGACATCAAACGAACGCAGAGTGCTTTGGATATGGCAAAACTGAACCTTTCTTATACCGTTATCACAGCTCCCCACGATGGCATTATGGGAAGAAGAACAGTCAATGTAGGGCAGTTGTTAAACCCAAGCCAACAGGTTGGAACTATCGTGGACATCAATAACATTTGGGTAACGGCTAATTACCGTGAAAAACAAATGGGCAACGTACAGATAGGCGGTTTGGCAAAAATACAGGTAGATGCACTGGGCGGTAAAGAATTTGAGGGAAAAATAACCGCTGTATCAGGTGCAACAGGTGCGAGATATGCCGCTGTTCCGGTGGATAACTCAACAGGAAATTTTGTGAAAGTGCAACAGCGTATTCCGGTACGTATTGAATTTACAGATAAGAATAAACCCGAAGACTTGAAATTGCTTCGTGCAGGAATGAATGTAGAAGTGAACTTAAAATAACAGGAAGATGTACAATAAAGGTCCATTTGCAAGCTGGGTTCCCAAACCTTTGATGCTGTTGCTGATTTTGACGATCTTATTCTCGATGATGACCGTTTCCGGAGTATATACAAGTGTCATTACGGATATTACGGGAGCAATGGCTACCTATACGGAATATATCTCGCTTGCCAATAACGCAGGTACAATTGGTATGGGCTGCGCCATAATGATACTGATGCGTGTCAAGATGCGTTTCCGTACCAAAGAAATCATTTCAGTGTCGGCTATTATCCTTGCTATATTATCATATATGTGCGGTACTACAGATAGTCCTGTTGTTCTGATAAGTTGCAGTTTTCTCATAGGTTTTTTCAAGATGTTTCCGCTGATAGAAATGGTATTACCCATTATGTTCATCATTGCTCCGACAGGAGACCGTGGAAAATTCTATGCTGTATTCTACCCCTTGTCCATTGGATTTGGGCAGCTTTCGGCTTATTATTTTTCTACAATGGTGTTCAATGGTAGCTGGCAGACACCTTATATGTTTATGTCCGCTACGATGCTTGTAATTGCGGCAGTATCGCTTATTTTTCAACATAACCAACGATTTGGTTTCAAAATGCCACTGTATCAGATAGACTGGCTGTCACTTGTTTTGATAGCAACCTCCTTTATGTCGCTTAATTACTTTTTTGTGTTTATGAAACAACAGGGGTGGTTTATTTCGCCTTACATTACGGGTTCATTGATTTTCGGAGTGGTTCTTTTTGTAGCATTGATATACAGGCAGAAATCGCTCAAACGAAAGATGATTGATTTCGGAGCATTTAAAAAGAAAAATGTTATCCACGCTACCATATTATTGTTCTTTCTCGGGCTATATCTGGCAAGCACATCGGTTTATACACAATATACAGTTGGTGTATTAGGGTATAATAACCTGATTAACGCACATATCAATCTTTGGATGATACCCGGTATCGTCATTGCGGGAATATTGGCATTTTTCGGTTTTAAAAATAAATGGTACATCAAGTATTATATCGCTTTTGGATTTGTGTGTTTTGCTCTGCATACATTAAGTCTTTACCTGATTATACAACCGCAGATGGACATCCGCTACCTCGAATATGCGACGGTACTGAAAGGATTGGGAATGGGCATCCTGTTCATTGGGTTATGGTTTTACGCTACCCTCAACCTGCAAATGAATGAAATGATGGGAATAATGGTTATATTAATTGTGGTAAGGTCTTTTCTGGCTACCTCATTAGGCAGTGCAATTATCGGATGGGCAACTTATCAGTCACAGTGGCAAAGTCTGAACGACATTTCGATGTATCTCGATGCCGGGGAAATTCCGAACGGAATGGCAATATACCAAAACATCAGCCTCAATGCGTTAATGGCTTCCGGGAAAATCGTATTGGGAACATTAACCTGGCTGATTGTCCCTATACTGATATTTATTGCTACACATTCTTACGGAAGTTTCCACTACAAACGGGTGGTGCTGTTCCGCAAAGCGATACGGGGAAATTCAATCAAAGGTTATCGTTTATCTTAATACAAATTATTATGAAATGAAGCATAAGAAAATATTCATTTCCATACCCAAAACAATGAATATTTTCTTATGCGAAATTCCATCTGACCATTAAAAACAATAAAAATAAACAGATGAAAAAAATACTTTTTCTGACAGATTTTTCAGAAGTAGCAAAGAACGCATTTTTATATGCCCTATCGCTTGCAGATAATTTTAACTCGGAATTGCACATACTGCATATTACACCTATTATTGAACCGAAGACGGACGAGGAACGCTATCGGGTACACCCTTTGGCACAGATGTTCAACGATTCGCTGGAAAATGATGAGTGGAACGAATTTAAGACAGAAGCAAAAAAATTGGAGCAGTTGGCTCATAACAACAATAAGCTCCACGTTCCCGTAGAGTTCCATTTTGAAAATGGCTATTTCCAAGATGTAATTGAGAGCCATATCGTAGAAAAATCAATTGACCTGATTGTAATGGGTACGTCGGGGAATAACACTATAGACAAAAAACTGTTCGGCTCGCACGCAGTGAGGCTGATTGACAGTGGTTTTGATATACCGATATTGGCAGTGCCTGCAAAAGCCGTTTTTACCTCTACGGGGGCGTTTGCCGCTGCGGTAATGCTCGTTGAAAATGAATGTGTCATTATCAGGCGGATTGCCACAAAACTCTCCCCGTCAGAGACACCTTTAAAATGTGTACACATAGTCGATACAGAAGAAAAAGCTATGGCTGCACAACAAAAGAAAGCACATTGGCTTACAAATTTTGAGGGTCTTGATGTTCAGGTGGATATTGTTATTGATACGGATATAGAAGACGGCTTGACAAAGTATGTAGAAGATAACTATATCAATATCCTAAGCATCATACATAGACAATTACCCTTTATGAAAAGATTGTTCAATATAAACCATAGTAAAAGGCTGCTACGTCTTTCTGAAACGGCAATGCTGATATATAATGTAGAAGATAAATAAAACATTTGTTATGGAAATAAAACCAAAAATTCTTTTGCCTGTTGATTTTTATTCAACATCAGACAATACTTTCTTATATGCAATAGCATTTGCAGAACAGTTCAATGCAGATGTTCATATACTAACCGTGTTGGAAGATACGGCTGAACCGGAACAAAACAATCAATTCAGAAAAGGGCTGAAAGAACGTGAAATAGAACTGTTCTATCAACAGATAAAAAGCTATAAGAATACTTCGGAAGTAAACCTTTCTTTCGGACTGACAAAGGAAAGTTTCACGGACGCAATCATTAACTATTTACAGAACAACGCGATAGATTTCCTGATAATCGGATATGACACCAACGGAATAAAATCCAATTCACAAATTAGGCAGGAAATATCAGAGAAGAATTATAAAGTCAATGTGCCGATTATCATCGTTCCGGAAAAAGCTACTTTCAGTATAGAAAACAATATCGCTTTCGATGTACGACTACATAGTGAAGAATGTGAATTATTGAAAAAGCTCGCCGTTGATTTCAACAAAAAAGGCAGGTTAGTGCATTGTATACATATAGCAGACTCCCAAAAATCGTTTAACGAGGCAGTAGCTAAAAAAGATGCTTGGCTGAATAAGATTAATCAGACCAACCTAAGTTTGGATATACTCTTATCCAAAAATATAATGAACGGGCTAAAGAAGATAATTGAGAAATATAATATTCAGGTGCTCACTATGATAAACAGTTCTGCTAATGAAATCCAGACCTTGCTAAGAACACAGGTGGAAGCCCTTACTGTGCTAAGTCCCAAAGCAGTTTATGTTTATATTTCTACTAATCAAAGAATTGATTTTTAAATGGTATTATGCTGGATAAATTTTATAATGAAACACTACATAAACTGGAAACGGCTATCAACGAATTGGAGATTGAAGCAGATAATTGCTCGATACAACGAGTTGAAGCCATAATTCAACTTATTATCCAAACCCTGTCCAAATTAAAGGAGTATGTTTTAAAACGAGGGTTTAAAAATACTGATGAGGAAATCCATTTTTTCAAACATCAGAAACCTGTCATTGTTTCAAAGCTGATTTATTACAATGCTATCTATAAAATAGAAAGCAAAAAGCCTTATGGTGCAAAGCAGATAAAGAAATTTCTTAACAAAGAATTGAAAAAACTCAAAAAATTCTTTGACAACAATATTGACTTTTACAAGTATTACCGTAGTGGCAATTCTTTTCTTGATGAAAATTTCTTTATTCGTGGAAAACACGATATAAGGATGTGGTTGGATACGTTTTATTTTGAGGCAGACCACCGTTTTTGCACTTCTCACGATTAGAAGGTCGCCAAAATAATTGCCAATGACCTGATACAAGTTTATCTTGAAGACCAGCTAAATAGCAATCATAAAAAGGTATCTGATAGTTCTTCACTCCATTGGACAGGAAGTAAAACGGCATTGACCGAGTTGATTTATGCACTCTACGCACAAGGCGTATTCAACAACGGAAATACCGATATAAAATTGATTGCCAAAACATTTGAAACTGCCTTTAATATTGATTTGGGCGATTTCTATCATACATTTATGGAATTGAAAGGCCGAAAAATAAACCGTACCAAATTCCTCGACAGCCTGTGTGAAGCTCTGATAAAGAAAATGGACGAACAAGATGAAAAACAGTAAGTATATATGTACACAGGCTTTATTCCTCTTGGCAAGAAGTCAGAGTAATTAAACTTAAATTGTAAATTTGTTTATTGCTTATGTATTAAATACTAAACGTAGTCAGTAAATAAATATGAATACAATCTTTATTAAAAATATGGTTTGCGACCGTTGCATTATGGTGGTACAAAACGAATTGGAAAAACTGGGATTAGATGCTAAAAATATAAAACTGGGCGAAGTTATTCTTTCCAAAGAAATAACATCTCTGGAAAAAGAGAATTTGTCCAAAACTTTAGAGCCATTAGGATTTGAAGTAATTGACGATAAAAAAGGCAGGATAATAGAAAAGATAAAGAACATTATCATTGACCTGGTACACCATCAGGATAGTGATGTAAAAACCAACCTTTCCGATGTATTGAGTGACAAATTGCATCACGATTACAATTACCTGTCCAATCTGTTTTCAGAGGTAGAGGGTACAACCATTGAAAAATACTTTATCGCCCAAAAGGTGGAGAAAGTCAAAGAATTGTTGGTGTATGATGAGTTGTCATTAAGTGAGATTGCGAACCGCCTAAATTATTCGAGCGTGGCATATTTGAGTAACCAGTTTAAAAAAGTTACCGGGCTAACACCAAGCCATTTCAAACAGATTAAAGAGGATAAAAGAAAACCGTTGGATAAAGTGTAAGTAAATCTTACAAATCAAATCCAAAATTTCACACCAGTACCCATAAATATAATAGCCAATTTTGTATTGTAAATTAAAGCAGGCAAATATGGCGACAAACAGAGAAAATATATACATTCCATTGGAGGATGTAGAAAGCGAACACTGTGCATTAATCGTTGAAAAGGGATTGGCACAGGTAAAAGGCGTAGAAACCCATAAAGTAGAGCTGAACAACCGAAGGGCAGCGATTACAGTAGATAGCAATGAAACCGTAGGCGAGGCTGTTAAGGCAATTAAAGATTTAGGTTACGGAGTTCCTACGGTTAAAAGTGCTTTTCCGGTATTGGGCATGACCTGTGCATCCTGTGCGGGCAGTGCCGAAAGCATTGTGAAATACCAACCGGGAGTAGTTAATGCTTCCGTGAACTTTGCAACGGGCAATCTTACCGTGGAATATCTGCCCAATATGACCGATACCTCCACCCTGCAAAAAGCGGTTCAGGGAGTAGGTTACGACCTATTGATTGAAGACGAAACCAAGCAGCAGGAAACGCTCGAAGCCATCCACGAAAAGAAATTCCGAACCTTGAAAAACAAGACCATTTGGGCAATTATCCTTTCCCTGCCCGTGGTAATCATAGGAATGTTCTTTATGGATATGCCCTACGCAGACCCGATAATGTGGCTCTTTTCCACGCCCGTTGTAATATGGTTGGGCAGGGATTTTTTTGTAAACGCTTGGAAGCAGGCAAAGCACCGTTCCGCCAATATGGATACGCTGGTGGCATTGAGTACAGGTATTGCCTACCTGTTCAGTGTTTTCAATATGCTGTTTGCCGACTTTTGGCATCAACGGGGACTGCATGCTCACGTATATTTTGAAGCGGCTGCCGTTATTATCGCATTCATCCTCTTGGGAAAACTGCTGGAAGAAAGAGCCAAAGGCAACACCTCTTCTGCCATTAAGAAGCTGATGGGCTTGCAGCCAAAAACGGTCATCGTGGTACAGGCGGATGGAACGGAAAAGCAGACCGCTATCGAAGACGTAAGCGCAGGCGATGTGATACTCGTAAAGCCCGGTGAAAAGATTGCGGTAGACGGCATGGTCATATCGGGCAATTCGTATGTGGACGAAAGCATGTTAAGCGGTGAGCCTGTACCTGTATTGAAAAAAGAAAAAGAAAAAGTATTTGCAGGAACGATTAACCAAAAAGGCAGCTTCCGGTTCAGGGCGGTAAAAGTGGGCAAAGAAACCATGCTTGCCCACATCATCAAAATGGTGCAGGATGCACAGGGAAGCAAAGCACCCGTACAGAAACTGGTCGATAGGATTGCGGGCATCTTTGTTCCCACAGTGATAGGTATTGCCATCCTGACATTTACGCTATGGTTGATTTTGGGAGGCGAAAACGGGGTTGTTCAAGGTCTGTTGGCAGCCGTTACGGTATTGGTCATTGCCTGCCCCTGTGCTTTAGGCTTAGCGACACCCACCGCTATTATGGTAGGCGTTGGTAAAGGTGCTGAAAATGGCATTTTGATAAAGGATGCCGAAAGTTTGGAACTGGCCAAAAAAGTAAATGCCATCGTTTTGGACAAAACCGGAACCATC
>DLND01000087.1:0-3327 GCA_002476905.1 Flavobacteriales bacterium UBA7519 | reverse complement strand
TGGACAAAACCGGAACCATCACCGAGGGAAGACCACAGGTAACGGGCATTAAATGGCTGAACAATGAGGACACTGCAAAAGAAATCCTTTTGAGCATCGAAAAGCAATCCGAGCATCCATTGGCAGAAGCCGTAGTGAAGCATCTTGGCGATGTAGCGACCACCTCTTTATCCATGTTCGACAGCATTACGGGCAAAGGCGCAAAAGCAGACCATGACAACGAAACCTATTATGTAGGCAACAAAAAGCTATTGGCAGAAAACATCATTGCCATTGCCGGAGAATTACAAGACCAGACCGAAGAATGGGGCAAACAGTCTAAAACCGTTATCTGGTTTGCAAACAGCAAAAAGGCTCTTGCTGTAATCGCTATCGCCGATAAGATTAAGGAAACATCGGTGCAGGCTATCCGGGAAATGCAGGAAATGGGCATTGACCTGTATATGCTGACCGGAGATAATGAAGCTACCGCTAAAGCCATTGCGGAGCAGACAGGCATCAAGCATTACAAAGCCGAAGTTTTGCCACAGCATAAAGCCGACTTTGTGAAAGAACTGCAAAGTAAAGGAAAGGTAGTGGCAATGGTGGGCGATGGTATCAACGACAGCACCGCATTGGCAACAGCCGATGTAAGTATCGCAATGGGCAAAGGCAGCGACATCGCAATGGACGTAGCCAAGATGACCATCATTTCGTCCGACCTGACCAAGATACCGCAGGCAATACGCTTGTCCAAACAGACTGTAGCCACCATCAAGCAAAACCTGTTCTGGGCGTTTATCTACAACGTAATCGGCATTCCGTTAGCGGCAGGCATCCTTTACCCTGTTAACGGCTTCCTGCTCAACCCGATGATTGCGGGTGCGGCAATGGCATTGAGCAGCGTGAGCGTGGTCAGTAACAGCCTGCGGTTGAAGTGGAAGAAATAAAACAGTAAATCTCACAAATCAAACAAGAAATTACACAACAATAACTAACTGAATAGTACGGATATTTGCATTATCAGATAACTCTAAAATTTGTAAACAATGGAAAATAAACAATTTCAATTCAAGACGAACATCAATTGCGGCGGCTGTATCGCATCTGTAAAGCCGCACTTGGATAAGGCAGAGGGCATCTGCCATTGGGAAGTGGACACGGCCAACAAGGACAAGGTACTGACCGTGAAGTCCGAGGGCGTTACCGAGCAGGAAGTAATATCGACCGTGCAAAAGGCAGGCTTCAAAATAGAACCTTTGGATGCCTAAGCCAGCAACTTTTTGAAATGCCCTTTTTCCGACCGAATTTCCATGACGTTGGGTTGCTGAAAAAGGGCATTTTATCAATTCTGAAAAAAGGCGATAGGTTATTGCGTATATGGCATTTTTTTGTCCATATAGCAAAAAAAAAACGTAAAACGATATAAAAAACCAATCTAATTTGTAACTTTGTTGCGTTGAAAAATTATAGAATACATATAGGCATTTCGACATTGTTCTGTTTGGTTTTCTTTATGATGCCAAGTCAGAGCTATGCCTGTTCCAAAAATTCAACAAAGACCGAGCAGTCTTTCAGCTCAAAGGAGAAATCCAAAAAATCAGAACATAAAAAAGGTTGCAAGAGCAAATCCTGTAAAAAATGCAAAAGTGACAAATGCGGGGGCGGTTGTTCCCACAGCTCTTGCAGGTGCGGTGCTTCAACCACTTCCCTAAATGTCCCAACCATAATCGAATTAAAGGCAAAAAATCACTTAGCAGCAGCTAAAAAGCAAAAATTCGGTTTCAAAGAAGCCTACTATTCTTCGGGATTTTTCTTCATTTGGCTACCTCCTAAAATAAGCTAAAACTATGGCCTGATAGCCATAGGTGTGCCTTGTCAAAAGCTATTCCGGCTTTTGCAAATCCCCTATTTGTACTATTTATTTTAAAATTCAAGGGAAATGGGTTTGCTAATACCCCTTTTCCGAAAATGTATATTATTATGAAATCATTATCAAAAATAGTGATGGTAATCGCCGTGTTACTATCATCAATAAACGGCTTCGCACAAATCAAGAATGCGAAAACAGAAACCGTAAAGATTTACGGCAATTGTGGTATGTGCAAAACCACCATCGAAAAAGCAGGTAACGTAAAAAAGGTAGCCATCGTGGACTGGAACAAAGATACCAAGATGGCTACGCTCACCTATGACGGCGACAAAACAAATCAGGATGAAATCCTGAAACGTATTGCTTTGGCTGGTTATGACAGTGAGAAGTTCCGTGCGCCGGATGACGTATATGCTAAACTGGCTGGTTGCTGCCAGTATGATAGACCCGTGAAGACGGTTGCCAAAAACAAGGAGGCGGGAATGGACATGAATGCCGGACATGGCAATCACGACCATAGTCAAATGGCAGCTAACAAAGATGCAGCCCAAAACCAATCACAGCTAAAGGCTGTATTTGACAACTACTTTTCAGTGAAAGATGCTTTGATAAAAACCGATGCGGCGACCGCATCTGCCAAAGCCGCTGAATTGGCTGTATCCCTTAAAGCAGTCGATATGAATAAGCTATCGGCAGAGGAACATACGGCTTGGATGAAAGTGATGCAGGACTTGACGGCCAATGCGGAAAGCATTTCAAAATCAAAAGATGTTGCAAAACAAAGAAGTGCTTTTGCGGCACTTTCGGGAAGCATCTACACACTGGCCAAAGTGTCTAAACAGGATACTCCCGTTTATTACCAGCACTGCCCTATGTACAATGGAGGTAAGGGAGCCAATTGGCTAAGTAAAGAGAATGCTGTTAAAAACCCATATTACGGCTCACAGATGCTTACCTGCGGCAGTACGGTCGAAACCATTAAATAACAGGTCTGAAAGCTATGGTACAGTACAATGACATGGTGCAGGCGCTTAAAGACCTAAGACAGCGTGGATACAGTATGGACTTTAGTCTGTTGCCGGACTGCCTGTACTGTGCGTCAAGGAGCCTGAAACTAAAACCGGAGGATTTTACGGTTACGGAAACCCATAGGTTTGAAAGCCTCGACAGCAGTCCTGATAACAATGCCGTGATTTATGCCATATCGTCCAATGATGGTAAGAATAAAGGCGTACTTGTGGATGCCTATGGTGCTTATGCCGAAGAAATGACCCATGAGATGGCAAAAAAATTAAGTGCAACATAACTTTTAAAACCCCTTATTATGAAAAAATACACGTGTCCCATGCACCCGCAGGTGCTAAAAGACGAACCAGGCAAATGCCCGCTTTGTGGCATGGCACTGGTTCCCGTTGGCGGTAGCTCAGTTTCTCATGTACAAAAATCAGGACATGGGCATTCCGGGCATTCTCAAC
>DLND01000086.1 GCA_002476905.1 Flavobacteriales bacterium UBA7519 | reverse complement strand
CTAAATGCACAACAGGTTTAACATTAAAATTTTTGCTAAAAATATGCAATAAGAAGGCCTTAAATAAACCCAATTTTTCATAATATACACGAAAAAAAAGATTTAAAATAAGACTTTCTTATCCTTTTTAAAGATAAGGGCATCCGTTTAAAATTCAAGAATATTTTGTGGGGATTTGTAAAATCAAGCCAATTTTTCCAAAGTTTTGCATTTTTCTTTATCACCAGATTTCACGACTGAAATATCAATGTATTTTACTGTTCCTAGGCTTGCTTCTTCAAATTGTTTAGCTTTTTTATCTGCGTAACCAAAAGTGTAACCAACTGCTATTACAACTTTATGACCGTTGCAGTCACCCATCGCCAAATAAAGATAGTCGCCCAATCGTGATTGAATATTAATACTCATTTTTATAATTTTAATTCAATAAATTATTTCCAGAATTCATCTTCATAAAGATCATTTTCTTTTTGATGTATTTGCTCTAGTTGAGCTCCAATATTATTCAGTTTTACATCAGATAAATGTTCTTCTAAATGAGGAAAATATATCCGCTCTTCGAAACGAATATGATTGCTTAAAGCATTCGCAAAATCTCCTAAAATACGGATATCGTTAGTTTGATTCATGGTATTGATTAACTTACGAATCTCGTTGTGTTCTTTTTCCATCTGAATCTGAAGAATATTGTTTTCTATTTCAGTAAGTACGAGATCTTCGATTTCAAAATGACGGCTTAGATTTTCCTGCCAATAGTGATTGATGTATTTTTTTATTCTGTCATAAGAAACATTTTTTTTGATCCCTTGACGAATTTTCCAGCTGCAAAGCAATCCGAAATGATGATCTCGGGAAAGCGGGGCTAAGTTTTCGTTTCTTTTCATATTTTAAAATTTAAAAGAACCACCACTACAAAAGTGGCAGTTCTCAGGATTAAATAATTGATTATCTTTTAGCTTTTAAAGACCAGCCGGTTTTCAGTCCGATAATGAAAATTACTAACAACATTTCTCCTATTGCCAATAAAATATCACCCGGAACACGCAGCCATCTCAATGTATGCATCATATCGGTTTGCATAAATTCGGCGGAACGTGCATACCAATACCCTTCTTTAATTGAGGCTACAGATTGCATAATTCCAATTGGCAACAAACTGATTGTAACCATTACAAATAATCCGATATTTGTTAACCAAAACGCCCAACCGATGAGTTTGTCATTCCATTCTCTATCCGGATACAGACCTCTCAGCATAAACATCATCAAACCAATTCCTAAGATTCCGTAAACTCCAAATAGTGCGGCGTGACCGTGGACTGCAGTCGTATTTAATCCTTGAATATAATACAAAGCAATCGGCGGATTGATGGCAAATCCAAAAATACCGGCACCAAGGAAATTCCAGAAACACATTGCGATGAAACAGTAAATTGGCCATTTATACGCTTTAATCCATTTAGTAGATTTACTGATTTGATAATTTTGATACGCTTCAAATCCTATTAAAACCAATGGAACAATTTCGAGTGCACTGAATGTTGCTCCCAAAGCCAAAACTGCTGTTGGTGTTGCACTGAAATATAAATGGTGGAACGTCCCCAAAATGCCTCCGGCAAGGAAAATAATTGTTGAAAATAATACTGCGTGAGTTGCGGCTTTCAATCTTAATAATCCTAATCTTGTGAATAAAAATGCGGCTACAACGGTTGCAAAAACTTCGAAGAATCCTTCTACCCAAAGGTGTACAACCCACCATCTCCAATATTCTGCGATTGCCATATGCGTTTGTCTTCCGTACATCAATCCGGCTCCGTAAAATAAGGCAATTGCAACTGCAGAAAGTGTGAAAAGTAGCAATAAATGTCTGTCGCCGTCTTTCTTTCTAAGTGCAGGAAGAAGTGCTCTAACCATTAAAATGAGCCAAAGAATTAATCCTACTAATAATAATATCTGCCAAATTCTTCCCAATTCTACGTACTCGTAACCGGAATGTCCCCAAAGGAAATTATCAACATAACCTAATTTTTGCATCACGCCCAACCATTGTCCGGCCAATGAGCCAAAAACTACGATCAATAAAGCTCCGAATAAAATATTGACACCCAAAACCTGATATTTCGGCTCGTATCCTGAAACTGCAGGAGCGATGTATAATCCTGTCGCCAACCAGGAAGTAGCAATCCAGAAAATAGCTAATTGTACGTGCCAACTTCGTGAAATGGATTGTGGTAAAAATTCATCCAGCGGAAAACCGTAGAATCCGCTTCCTTCAACTCCATAATGCGCTGTGATGACACCTGCAAACATTTGCACTAAGATCAATAAAGCAACAACCCAAATATATTTTAAAGTTGCACGCATTGAAGCTGTAGGTTTCATACTTCTCAAAGGATCTTCCAATGGAAGCATTTCACTGATCTCTTCTTCTTTATTTTTAGCGTGATAGAAAACCAACAACCCAACGCAACCTAATAACATTAATACACTGAATCCAGACCATAAATGCAGCGATGGTGGAGGAATATTTCCTATTAATTCATCGTGAGGCCAATTGTTGGTGTATGTAATTCCTGTGTCTCCGGGGCGATCTGTGCTACAAACCCAGGCTGCCCAGGAAAAGAAAGCGTTCATTTTTGCCATCCTCTCCTCAGTTTTCACTGTATTTTTAGGAATGGCATAATGGTCACGAAGCTGATTCATCTCCGCATCATTCATAAATATCTTAGCATAATAATCTGCTAATTCTGCCTGTACTTTAGCTCTTTCGGGAGAAATTACAATTGTTTGAGTTGCCTCATCTAAAGTGTTTTTTCGAATTTCTCTTTTCAGAAGCACCTTGTATCTTGCCTGCTCATCATCAGGAAGATCTTTATAAATTTTTCCATCTTTTTTTGCCAATTCATCTAATAAAAGCAGAGATTCGCGATGGAGGTAATCTGCGCTCCAATCAGGTGCAATATAGGCTCCGTGCCCCCAAATACTCCCAACAGTTTGTCCGCCAATCGATTGCCAAACGTTTTGACCGTCTTTAATATCTTGTCCAGTCGCTACAACTTTTCCATCTGTTGTAACTACTTTATCGGGAACAGGCGGAATTTTCCTGTAAATATCAACGCCATAGTAAATCAAAACTACAAATGAACCGATAATCACTGCTGCAAGCCAGGTCCATAATTTTTTAGTTGTCATAATCTTTACGATTTAATGTTCTACAGAAAATTCTTTTTCGAGGTTAATTGCTTTTGGGAATAGAATATTATTTTCTAAATGAATGTGTTTGTGAAGATCATTTTCAAAATCCTGAAGCATTGCAAACGTTACTTTGTAGGTATTACAAGCATCTGCTGGTGGTGTGTATTCATTGGTAAGTTCTCCTATTTTTCTTAATCGTTCCCCTTCCACGGTATGTTCGTGCTTCATCATATTTACCGGATTTTCTACTGTTCCGAAAGGCGGCTGCGGAATAGCACTGCCATCAATCTTGGCTTTCACCATATTTTTGATGAATGGGAAAAGCATCAGTTCCTCTTTTTTCAGATGTGCGCCCAGATCCTGTGCAGAAGCATCAAACAATTCTTTAATTTCGAATAATTCCGGATGACGACCGCCGTGCACTTTACAAAGTTTGTCTAAGAAAGCCTGTAAAATAGGCGTTTTTTCATACACGTAGCGGTGATGGATTTTCTCTACATAATCTGCCAGCAAGTCCAGTGGCCAGCTTTTAAAATCGATGGAGCCACCATTATCCTGAGGAAGATTTTCAATCTCTGCATAAATTGAATTGGCATCCAGCATTTTGTTTTCGCAGGCAACCTCTATGGTTCTTCCGCCTTTGCAGCAAAAATCGATACCATTTTTTTTGAAAATAGCTGCCGTTCTGAAATCTTCAGCTACAATCTCTCCTATAAAATCTGTCTTGATATTCATAATTAAATACTTTTTTATCTTTTATTATTTTAAAATTTTTTTATTTTGATTTTCTGGTTTTTAGTTTTCTGATTGGATATAGTTCATTATCAATAAATCTCCTATTTTACTATAAACAACTCTGCTTTTTAGTTTGTTCAAGCCTATTATTTGTCATTCCGAAGGAATCCATTCAGAATAAGTCCTTAATTCCTCATCAGTAAATTGAGATTCCTACGGAATGACAAAATAGTATTGAATAAGTTGTTAATCTATTTTTTAAGTGAAAGGATATATTTTACCATTTTCTGAGCGTTCTCTTTGCTGAGTCCGGCGTGCGGTGTCATCGGGATATCGCCCCAAACACCTTTTCCGCCATCAATCACTTTTTGTGCAAGATGGTCGATATCGGCTTCGGTATATTTTGCTGCTACGTCCTGATAAGACGGTCCCACCAATTTAGAATCTACCTTGTGACAAGACAGGCAGTCTGCGCCTTCTACAAGAGCTTTGCCTTCGTCTTCGGGCTTTGCTGCGGCTGTTGTTGAAGCAGTATCAGCAGATGCTGCAGGTTTTGGTTCCTCCATCATTGTATTGGATTCTGTTGTGGGCTGCTGTTCTGCTACTTGTTCTTTTTTTTCTGAGCAAGAAGTGATGGTAAGAGAGAGCAAAATTGCTGTAAAAAATAAGTTTTTCATTACTAAAGATTTTTATGGATTATAATTCTATTTGTTTTTTAATTTCTTTTACAAGGTCATCATCGCCGGAGTCCAAACCTTCTTTTTGATAAGCTAAAGTTCCTTTTTTGGAATAGACACTGATGATATTGGAGTGGGAAAACTCTATCGGGGAGATTTCTTTGTATTTAACAGCTATTACGTTGGCGAGTTCCCGCGTATCATCTTCATTGCTGCGGATAAATGTCCATTGTTTTTCATCGAATTTATTGGTATCCAGATAAGCTTTCATTACTTGGGGCGTATCGTTTTTCGGATCAATGGAAATCAAAACATACTGGATGTCTTCCGGATTGGTTTTTCCTACTTTTTGGGAGATGGTTCTCATCTCGGCAGTGAGTCTCGGGCAAGCGGTTTTACACGATGTAAAAATCATTGCAGTAACCAGAACTTTCCCTTTCATATCAGAAAACGTAATGGTTTTACCGTCCTGTTTCTCCCATTTGGAACTGACATTATAAATGGAATCGGAACTTATTTCTTCGTTTTTTTTGCTGCAGGACAAACTTGCCATTGCCAACAAAATATAAAGTAAGTTTTTCATTTTTTTTAATTTTCAAAATCTCTTGCACATCGGAAACCGAGATTGTTGAGACAGTTGTTAGCTTTGATACTTCCGCGAAGTGCATAACGCACAAAGGCAGCATAATTTCTAAGATCCGAAGCGGTAATGGCACCACCGGCACAAAACAAAGACTCGTTGGTGGTATTGTCTTTTCTGGATTCTCCGCTCATCATCACCGAATTGAAATCGTACGTCCATTCCCAAACCATTCCGTACATATCGTAAACGCCGTAAAAATTGGGTTCATCTTGTCTTACAACTTTATTCATATTGCTTTTCCGCTGTTGGTATTCTCTAAGTATAAAATCTGTAAAATGAGGTTTATCAGAAGCATTTTTAGAACTGCGGTCTGCAAGTCCAACATATTCCCATTCTTCTATTGTTGGAAGCCTTTTGCCCACACTTTTGGCATACGCTTCTGCGGCAAACCAGGAAACATTGGTGACGGGAGCGTCGGGATTAATTTTTTCCGGAAGCTGATAATCGCCTTTCCAATGTTTGAGGTATGTGCTGTCTGCGTATAATCGAAGCACTTTGCTTCTGGTCCATTGAGGATTAGCTTTCAGAAATGTGAGATATTCTGCATTGGTCACCGGGCTGTCATCAATATAAAAAGATTTTACTTTAATAATATTGTTAGAATCTTTTCCGATAAAAGCTCTGTACGATCCGCTGTCTATTTTCATCATTTTTTTTGAACTGGAAATGAATTCTAACTGATGATCTGCTACAGACGTACTCTGATGACTTTTGGGAGATTGTGAACAGGAAGCTAAACCCAAATTCAGGATGACTGCACAAATGATGACAAAAACTCTCATTGCTTTGTATTTGCTAAACCTCAATGAAACAAGAAAAAAATTATGGATTCTTTTTATAAACTGCAGGGTTATCCGGTCCTGTAACTTTAATTTTGCCTAAAGCTCCTTTGTTGAAAGCTCTGAAAATTGCGTGGTCAACAATCACATATTCACCGGGAACGGTTGCTTTGAACTCTACAATAGACGCTCCACCAGGAGGAATAACCGTGGTCTGTACATTTTCATTGATTTTGCTGCCGCCTTCCATATACACTCTGTCGAAGATTTCGCCGATAACGTGGAAAGAAGACGTAAGGTTCGGGCCACCGTTTCCTACGAAGAAACGCACCGTTTCACCTACTTTTGCCTGCAATTCGCCATCGCCCAAAAGAGCTCCGGTTTTTCCGTTAAATACAACATATTCCGGATGTTCTGAAATGGCTTTATCCATATCGAATTCCTGAAGACCTTTGTCACCAAATTTCCCTTTGGTGTAGAAATCTGCCTGCATAATGTAGTATTCTTTGTCCACTTTTGGCAGTCCGCCTTTCGGTTCGATAAGGATGAGACCGTACATTCCGTTGGCAATGTGCATTCCTACAGGAGCTGTGGCACAATGGTAAACGTAAAGTCCGGGATTCAGTGCTTTAAAATTGAAAACTTTTTCCGTTCCCGGCGCTACGAAAGTGGCTTCTGCACCGCCACCGGGACCATTAACAGCGTGGAGGTCGATGTTGTGAGGGAATGTATTGTTTTCATTATTTTTTAAGTGAAGTTCGATTTCATCGCCTACCCTTGCACGGATAAAACTTCCCGGAACCGTTCCGTTGAAAGTCCAGAAATTATATTGCGTACCGTCTGCCAATTCGCCAGTCTTCTCGATAGTTTCGAGACGAACGACAACTTTCTTTGCTGCTCGATCTCCAACAGGAGCCGGTACATTGGGCGGTGCTACAGATTTTTGCTCTTCTACGGAGCCGTCCGTTTTAATTTTCTCTGTATCTGAATTATTTTCAGAGTTTGTAGAATTGTTTTGTTTACAGGAATTCAGACTGATGAAAGCTGATAGAACTGTTGCGATGATGAATGTCTTTTTCATAACTGAAATATTTGAGTAACATTTAGTACCAATAAATTAAAAAGATAAAAACACCTTTTAGTATTTTATTGTAATAATTTTTTTTATTGTTTTAGGAATGTCAGTTTTAAATCCAGATTTTCTACAAAAAGTTGAATTCTAGATTCTTCCAACATTGTTTTTATTTCCTGTCGTATGTGTTTAAAATCTTTATGGATAGGACAAGGGTGATCTTCCGAACATTCTTTAAGACCAAGACCGCAACCCGAAAATAGTTTGTCACCATCTATTTCTCTCACAATATCAGCTACAGACTGTTCAAGATTGGCGTCATCCATATAGAAACCACCGTTGGGTCCTTTTGCCGATTGCACAAAACCTTTTCTACTGAGATCCTGAAGTATTTTTGCAATGAAATATTCCGGAGAATCTATTCCTGCTGATATATCTTTAATCCCTACCCGACTTCCGTCTTTAGACTTCTGTGCGATGAAAATCAAAGCTCTGATGGCGTACTCGCAGGTTTTAGAAAACATTTGTTATTTTTATATAGCAAAGATATAAATCTAATTTGAAATAAAAGACAAATTAGTATTTTATTTTAAATGACAATTATCATTCCCACTCCAAAAGTCTTCTTTCGCCTTCAATTTTTTTGGTTTCGGAAATATCTTGAGACATCTCAATCACCCCTCGGTAATTTTTTTCGGAATCCCGAACTGCAAAATATCTCACATAAATCAGTTTATCCAGATAATTGAACCAAAACGAAGCTTCATTCTGTGTGCCTTTTCGAAATTCTTCCAAAATTTTCAAAACGGTATCTACACTTTTCGGTGGATGGCAAAAACGCACTTCTCTACCGATGATTCCTGCACTTCTCGGGAAAACGCGCTCTTCGCCTCGGTTATAGAAAATTATACGATCGTTTTTGGATATGCAAATAAAAATTCCAGTATAAGTTAAGCTACATTTTGATAAATTTTGTTTTGATTGTTAAACTCTTCAATAGTTTGATAATTCAAAGCACTGTGGCGTCTTTTTTTGTTGTACCAGATTTCGATGTATTCAAAGATTTCAAGCTCCATTTTTTCTTTGGTGATGAGTTTGTTACCGTAGATCAATTCTGTTTTTAGGGATTTGAAAAAGCTCTCTGCCACCGCATTATCCCAACAATTTCCTTGACGTAGATTAGCCCCATTTATTTGGGATGAAAATAAGAGCCTGTTATAAGATTTAAAAAATCCGTAATAAGCTCTTTATTTTTTTGGCGGGGGAATTCTTGGGATCTGTTTAGGGTAATTTTAAGTTTACTGGGAAAGAGTTGTATTTTCAACAAAAAATAATAAATTTATAAAACTAAATACTCCTTAAGGAATTATTGCAAAATGTCTAACTTAGTTTGAAGACGTTGAATCTAGTATGTACATTAAAGTATATTTGGTTACTTAAATAAAAATTTGAAACCTCACTAATCATTGTTCTTTTACAATTAATTAATGTTAGCGTAAAATCTGTATCAGCAGTAAGCTATATTTTAGACCATTTATAATGAAAAAGACATTCTTAGCATTTCTGATTTTTGCTATTACATTATTTTCCGGTCAAAAACCTGTGCAAATTGCTTTCCTTTCAGATGTTCATTTTCAGGATATCTACGGTCGATTTTCAGATAATGATTTCACCGGAATTTTAAATCCAAGAACTGGCAAGTCAACCATTATGAGGACAATGGATTCTCAATTACACTCAACAAGAATCTTCAATGAGAACTATTTTGCATTTCTTAAAGCTTTGGATGATATCTCATCAAAAGGAATCAAAATCGTTGCGATGCCCGGTGATTTTTCTGATGATGGACAAGCATACAATTTGCGTGGTCTAAAGAAAATTCTTGATCAGTATCAATTGAAATATGGAATAAAATTTTATCTAACAACGGGGAATCATGATCCGTTAGGACCATTACATCAAGATGTTGGGAAAGATGATTTTCTCGGAATAGACGGTAAACCACTCGGCATCTACAGCAACGAAAAAGTTGGGAAGATAACATCAAAAATCATTACAAAAGACATTGCAGAATCTGGCTATTTGGAAATTTTGAATGAGCTGAAAGATTTTGGTTTTTATCCTAAAAAAGATGACTTCTATTGGACTACTCCCTTTGATCAAAATTATTTTCAGGATTATTCTTATGAGAAAGCTTTGGAATCTGCGACATATTCACAAAGAATGTATGAAGTTTCTAAAGGTTTTTTTGTTCCGGACTTGAGCTACGTTGTTGAACCAATCAAAGACGTCTGGATGATTGCGATTGACGGCAATACGTATATTCCAAAAAACACAAATGGAAAACAGGATGACGCTTCGAATTACAAAGGTGCAAGCATTGGTTACAATAATGTTTTGACCAACAAAAAACATTTGACTGATTGGGTGAAGAAAATAGCTGAAGATGCCAAAAAAAATCACAAGACCCTAATCGCCTTTACACATTATCCAATGGTAGATTTTAACGATGGTGCGACCGATAAAATTAGTAAGTTGTTGGGGGACAAAAAATGGCAACTGGAACGTGTTCCCGAAGAAATAGTGGCGAAAGTTTTTGCTGATGCTGGTTTGCAAATTCATTTTGCGGGACATATGCATATCAATGATACGGGAATCAGGAAGTTTGGAGGCAAAATGTTGGTGAATGTTCAAGTTCCCTCGTTAGCTGCATATCTGCCTGCTTATAAAATTTTGACTATTAATTCTGTCGATAAAATGAAAGTCCAAACAGTTGTCTTAAATGACGTCCCACACTTTGACGATCTTTTCCCTTTGTATCAAAAAGAATATAAAGTCTTGAAGAAAAGCCTTACTAAAACATTTTGGAATAAAGATATTTTAAAGACTAGATCTTACCATGATTTTATGCTTTTCCATTTGAAAGAACTCGTCCGACTGCTGTAAATCGTCAGCAAAAAGTAGACACTATATAGTATAAAAGTTAAGGAGTGTTTTCAAAAAAAAAATTACATTTAATTATGGAAACACCTAAAAAGAAAAGTTCCGAAAAATTCGTAAAAGACATCCGTAAAAATACAAGGAGGATTTTTACAGCCGAGCAGAAAATTTTGATTGTAATGGAAGGGCTTCGTGCAGAAACTTCTGTAGCAGAACTATGCCGACAGCATAATATTGCCCAATCTCAGTTTTATTCCTGGAACAAAGAATTTATGGAAGCCGGTAAAAAACGGCTCAATGGCGATGTTATTAGAGAAGCCACGAGTGATGAAGTGTCGGATTTGAAGAAAGAAAATGCCCGATTAAAAGAGATGGTTGCCGATTTGGTTCTGCGCTATGACATTGTAAAAAAAAGCTTAGACATGCTGGATTAACCCATAAATACAGAAAGTTTATGAGATTATCAGCAAGTGAGAAATACGAAATTATTCAAGAAGTTACTACGAGTGAAATTGGTGTAAAACGAACCCTGGAAAGCTTTGGGATTGCAAGAAGTACTTTCTACAAATGGTATCAGAAATACCTTGAAAACGGCTACGATGGCTTGGAAACGTCCAAAAGAACATCTAAAAGACAATGGAACAGCATTCCGGAAGAACAAAAAGATTTGGTCGTAGAAATCGCTTTGGAACATACGGAGCTTTCCTCAAGAGAACTGGCGCACAAAATTACCGATGAACAAGGTGTCTTTATCTCAGAATCCAGTGTTTACAGGATTTTGAAGCAGCGGGATTTAATTCCTGCACCGAATCATTTTCTTCTTTCAGCAGCAAATGAATTTAAGGATAAGACAGAATTTGTGCATCAAATGTGGCAAACAGACTTCACTTATTTTAAAGTGATTGGTTGGGGTTGGTACTATCTGAGCACTGTTTTAGACGACTACAGCAGGTATATCATCCATTGGGAACTCTGTGATTCGATGAAGGCTGAAGATGTGAAAAGAACGGTAAATACAGCGATTGAAAAAGCAAAGTTGAAGTCTAAAGCCAAACCGAAATTACTCTCAGACAATGGTTCCTGCTACATATCAAACGAACTCAGAACCTACCTGAAAGACGATTTGAAGATGAAGCAGGTTCACGGAAAGCCGATGCATCCGCAAACCCAAGGGAAAATAGAACGATACCATAGAACGATGAAAAATGTGGTAAAACTCAATCATTTTTATCATCCTGAAGAACTTGTGGAAGCTTTAGAAAAATTCGTAGAAAACTACAACAACAAGCGATATCACGAATCTTTGAAAAACCTTCCTCCGGCAGATGTTTACTTCGGAAGATCTGAGCAGATTTTGGAAAAAAGAAGACAAATAAAATCGGATTCAATCCGAAAAAGAAGACAGTTGTATTTTCAACAGAAATTAATAAATTTATAAACCTAAATACTCCTTAAGGATTTATTACAAAATGTCCAATTTAGTTTGAAGACGTACA
>DLND01000101.1 GCA_002476905.1 Flavobacteriales bacterium UBA7519 | reverse complement strand
GACAAGCTTGTTTTGAGGGTATGAAGGCTTATAAAGATAACGACGGTCAAGTATTCCTACCCTCAAAACAAGCTTGTCCATAGTTCACCCCCATCATTGCTGGGGTAAAACCGATAGGACCATATGGTATAAGTTTCACATCCCCCCATTTTCCATTCTCATACTCGCAAATAATCATATGATCTATGAAAGTGTTACCAAATGCGAAATTATTAGGATCGAAAGTTGAAATTCTTGGATTAGTAGATTTTTGAATTATCATTTTTTAATTTTTTGTTGAGGTATTACAAATATATAATAATTTTTTAATAATCAAAATTTATGTTAAATTTGAAAAAAAATACTTTGAAAAGAGAACTAATTAGCACTAATGACGGGAGTAAAACTCTATTAATCAATGGATTAGAAGAAACTTACCATTCTAAACATGGCGCTTTGCAAGAAGCTAACCATGTATTTATCAAAAATGGACTTTATTTAATAAATAGTTACGAAATTAACATTTTAGAGTTAGGTTTTGGAACAGGGCTTAACGTTTTGGTAACATTTGATGCATATTTGCGAAATGATAAAAATCATAAAATTAATTATTTTGGGGTCGAAAAATATCCAATTTTTTTTCATGAGGCATCAGAATTGTCTTATTCTGAATTATTTCCCAACCCAATTGTTAAAGATTTGTCTCTGAAAATCCATGAAACCGAATGGGAAAAATTAGTTGAATTGGATTCTAATTTCAATCTTAAGAAAATTAAAGATGATTTCTTTAACATAAAAAATATGGACTTGCCTCCTATCGATTTGGTTTACTTCGATTGTTTTGGAGCTAGAGTTCAGCCCGACCTTTGGGAAAAGGAAATATTTGAAGTAGTAGCTTCTAAAATGAAAACTGGTGGCTTGCTAACCACTTACTCATCGAAAGGAACTATGCGAAGAGCCTTGATAGAATTAGGTTTTGAAGTCGAGAAAAGACAAGGCCCGCCTGGAAAAAGAGAAATGCTGATTGCTTGGAAAAAATAATTTCGCTAAATTTAGACACTGCAAATCACAATATATGATAGACAAAATCAACATTCGGGTGTATGCACTTTGTATAAAAGACAACAAAATCCTTGCACTCCACGAAGAATATGCCGGAGATCACCTTCTTAAATTACCTGGCGGAGGATTGGAATTCGGGGAAAGTACTTTAGAATGTCTAAAAAGAGAATTCCAAGAAGAACTTAATCTTGAAATTGAAATTAAAGATCATTTTTATACACAAGATGATTTTCTGGTTTCCAGATTCCGAGAGAATGAACAATTAATTACTATTTATTATTTGGCAGAAATCTTAAATGAAGAAGATTTATTAATCTTAGACCCTTGTATCGAAAAGACAGAATGGATTCCGCTGGAAGGAGAAAATCCGTTTCCATTACCCATTGACAAGCGCGTTTTCGAAATAGCAAAACATAGATTCCTGAGTTAAAATTCAGGAATCTTTTATTTTAAAATGATTAAATATTCCAAAGCAAATCTTCATATTTTTTAAGAATAATTTCTGAAGAAAAACGAGATTTTATCGAGACTTTGATATTATCTTTATCATCACTTCTATGAAGTGAATGTTTTATTTTCTCGGCAAAATCATCATAATTTTCGATATTGGAGATTTCGCCATTCACTTGATCGATAATAATCTCATCAATCCCACCAGGACAATTATTAGCTAAAGAATAAACACCACAAGTTCCAGCTTCCAAAAGCACATTGGGAAAACCTTCATATCTGGAAGACAAAATGAAAAGATCAGCAAATTTCAGATATTGATAAGGATTACTTTTCTTGCCGTGAAAAATAACGTGATCAAGCCCCAACATTTCTTTCATCTGCAAAAGCATTTCTTTATCTTTACCATCCCCAAGAATATGAAGTAAAATATTCTGATTTTTGAGTCTGGAAAACACTTTCAGAAGATTATCAAATCCTTTTCTTGCGGATAAATTCCCAATAGCAACTACATTTTTATGCTGATGAGAAAATTCTACCGGTCGTTCTGATTGCTTCAATTTCTCTTCTATAAAATTGACATCAACCGGATTATTAATTTTGAATAGTTTATTCTTCTTAATCCCAAAATTCTTGATTAGATCCACTTCCATATCATTACTTTGAGCAATAATCTTATCGTAATTATTATAGAATTTATAGAAAAACTTAATCTCTTTTCTTGTAACGTGTTGAGAAACAACATTGGTTTCTCTTGCAATGAATTTAGTTTTCGGGAAAAGCTTGATGAATAATGACAAATAAGCATTCACTTCACCAAATCCGGAAAACACAATATCTGGTTTTCTTCGTTTGATTTCGAGAAGAATTGGTTTTAAAGAATTTCTGATCCTTGGCGTTTGGATATCAATGATTTCTACATCTGGCTTCAACAAATCAAGATAAGCACCTTCTTTCCTTAATAAAAGAATAGCAGGTGAAAATCGGTCTCTTGGAAGATGGTTTGCGATGGTTGTAACAATGCGTTCTGCTCCTCCAGTTTCCAAATCAGGCAATATGAAAATGATTGATTTTTTCATAACTCAAAATTACAAAACCGTAATGGGAAATCCTATAAATAAAAAATGCCGAAACAATTCCGACATTTTATTTTTTTAATTAGCTACATCACTAATAAATTTGATTCTGAGAATCCTCACTTCTTCATCCGTGAGATCATCACCATATTCTGCAAGTAAAGTTTTCATACTGTCACTTTCCGAGTTTTTCATAAAATCCATAAACTCTTCGACAATATCTTCATCAAAATTTTCATCAATGTAATAATCGATATTCAGTTTTGTACCTTGATAAATGATACTTTCCATCTCGGAAAGAAGTTCTGTCATAGAAAGATTTTTTGCTTTAGCAATATCTTCCAAATCAATCTTTTTATCAGTATTTTGGATGATGAAAACCTTATGGCTGGATTTGTTGGCTACTTGTTTCATCACCATATCCTGAGTTCGTTCTATCTCATTATCCTCAACATATTTTTTGATAAATTCAGCAAATTCTTTTCCGTACTTTCTAGCTTTTCCTTCACCAACACCATAGATTTTTGCAACTTCTTCTACAGTTATTGGATATTGCACCGTCATATCTTCCAAACTCGGATCCATAAAAACCGTGTAAGGTGGAATCCCGTGTTTTTTGGCAACAGTTTTACGAAGTTCTTTTAGTTGATCAAATAATAATTGATCCAATCCACCTCCAGATTGGGTTTGTATCTGCTCGTTATCCGCTTTTGATTTGATCTGGTTGAGATCATAAGTTCTGTCTTCAGCAATTAGAAAAGATTCGTTGTAACTACCGTTTATAACTTGATTACCTTTTTCAGAAATTTTCAGAACACCATAAGTTTCTATATCTTTTCTAAGGAAATCCTGAACAGTTGCCTGTCTTATAATAGATTTCCAATAATTGTCACTTTCAGCTTTCCCAAATCCGAAAAATTCTGTCTGCTCTAATTTATAAGATTTCGTAACCGCAGACTCTTTACCAGCAATTATGGAAATCAAATCTTTTGTGCGGAACTTTTCACCCAAAGACTTTATCATTTCCAAAACTTTTTTCAAGTCTTGAGTTGCATCTTTTAGTTTTGGTGGATTTTGTGAATTATCACACATCAAAGCACCCTCGCCTTTTATTGGATCAAATTTTTCTCCGAAATAATAAAGCAAATATTGTCTTCTGCTCATCGAAGTTTCTGCATAACCAACCACTTCATTCAACAATTGAAGACCAATTTCTCTTTCCGAAACTGGTTTCTGAGCCAGGAATTTTTCTAATTTCTCAATATCTTTTGGATCGTAGAAAGCCAAACAATGACCTTCTCCACCATCTCGTCCTGCACGACCAGTTTCCTGATAATAACTTTCCAAAGATTTGGGAATATCATAATGAATTACAAATCGAACATCCGGTTTATCAATTCCCATCCCAAATGCTATGGTAGCAACAATCACGTCGGCTTCCTCCATCAAGAATTTATCCTGATTCGCCACTCTAAGTTTTTGATCCAATCCAGCGTGGTAAGGCAAAGCATTCACTCCATTGACTTGCAAAAGCTGAGCAAATTCTTCCACTTTTCTTCTGCTAAGACAATAAACGATTCCTGATTTTCCTTTATGCTGATTGATGAATCTTAAAATTTCTTTATCTACATTGACTTTCGGGCGGATTTCGTAAAACAAATTAGCTCTGTTAAAACTTTCTTTGAAAACCAAAGCATTGTTCATTCCCAAAGTTTTTTGAATATCGTCCTGAACTTTAGGTGTTGCAGTAGCCGTTAATGCGATAACAGGAACATCTGCAATTTTATCTATAATACCTTTCAGATTCCTGTATTCTGGACGGAAATCGTGTCCCCATTCCGAAATACAGTGTGCCTCATCTATAGCAACGAACGATATTTTCACGGCTTTTAGAAATTCAAGATATTCCTCTTTGATGAGAGATTCTGGAGCTACGTAAAGCAATTTGGTTTTACCTGCTGTGATGTCATCCATCACCTGTTTGGTCTGGGATTTATTAAGCGAGGAGTTTAAAACGTGAGCCACCCCTTCGTCGGAAGAAAGTCCGTTGACAGCATCTACCTGATTTTTCATCAAGGCTATCAATGGTGAAACGACAATGGCTGTTCCTTCAGATATCAATGCCGGAAGCTGATAACAAAGTGATTTTCCACCACCAGTCGGCATCAAAACAAATATATCTTTACCACCGAGAAGTTCTTTTATAATCTGCTCTTGCTGACCTTTGAATTTTGAAAATCCGAAATATTTTTTGAGTTCAGCAGATAAGTTGATGTCTTTTGTGTCCATCCTTTAATATAGTTTGCTAAATTTGCATTTTATTGAAAGGTTATACATTAATGGTTAATCCTGACTTTTAGGGATAAAAAAATGAAGCTAAAAAACTTCATTTTGCTCTGTTAAATTATTAGCGTGAAGGTACAAAATAAATATTATTAAAAAAAATAATTAAATACTTTAAAATTTTGGATCCAAAAGAGATAATAGCAAACGCCCATCTGGCGCTGGATGTAGAAATCAGTGAGTTGAACAATCTCAGAAACCGATTGGATGACAGTTTCGTAAAAAGCGTTTTGACTATTAATGAAGCCAAAGGAAAATTAATCATTGTTGGAATCGGAAAATCTGCGCACGTTGCTAACAAAATTGTAGCTACATTAAATTCCACAGGAACACCATCGCAATTTCTTCACGCCGCAGAAGCTATCCACGGGGATCTTGGTGTGATTCAGAAACAGGATGTCGTGTTATGTATTTCTTATTCCGGAAATTCGCCCGAGATTGTGAACCTTCTACCCTTCCTCAAAGAATATTCGTCAGCTTTGATTGGAATGACTGGAAATCCCGAAAGTAAATTAGGAAAAGCTTCTGACATTATTCTAAATACCCACGTAGAAAAAGAAGCCTGCCCAAACAAACTAGCGCCTACCAGTTCAACCACTGTTCAAATGGCTCTTAGCGATGCTTTAGCAGTATGTTTGATGGAACTGAACGGATTTAAAGATATAGATTTTGCTAAATTTCATCCAGGTGGAAGCCTCGGTAAAAACCTAACGGCAAAAGTAGAACAATTTGTTTCTCAGAATAAGCCGGAAGTTTCGCCAGAATCAGGAATCAGAGATGTAATTATTTCTGTCAGTGGTTCAAAACACGGAATTACGGTCGTTATCGAAAACGAAAATATAATAGGTGTAATTACTGATGGCGATATCCGAAGAATGCTCCTCAATCAAGATGATATCTCTAAAGTTAAAGCTTCTGACATCATTAGTAAAAACCCCAAATCCGTCGATAAAAATCAATTAGCAAAAGAAGCTATGCAGATTTTGAAACAATTCAATATTGGTCAATTAATAGTGACAGATAAGGGAAAATATTACGGAATAATAGACATCCATACATTATTAGATGAAGGCATTAATTAATCCTTATAACTCGGAATAACTTCGTAATATCGCCCGCTGCTTTTGCAACAATTCCTGCTCCGGTTCCATAAGCGGGAGTTGCGCTTCCTGGCTTAGCAATCGAAATTCTAATCAAATCATTCTGATTAAAAGCCAAAATTGTTCTCGGAAGAATCAAGGTTTGAGTTTGATCTGTAGAACCATTGTCATAAGGCATTGCTGTTCCCATAACCGGCGTCCAAGTTCTTCCATTGTCTCTGGATTGAGCAATTGAAATCGTAACGTAAGAATAATTGGAGTTATCCGTTGCTACATTTCTTTTTGGATTAAATGTAAAGTTGGCCAGTACTCTGTAACAAA